>CAZKSP010000072.1:0-10326 GCA_964555385.1 uncultured Chitinophagaceae bacterium | reverse complement strand
TCGACAAGCTCGCTGCCGCCGCTGACAGTGAAACGATCGACAGCCAGTCGCTGGTCGTGCAGGCTGTCTCGAATCCTGCCTGGTACGCCGTGCTCGCACTGCCTTATCTGATGGAGCAGGAAGACGAGAGCATCGACACGCTCTTCCAGCGGCTCTACGCCAACGCCTATGCCCGGCATCTGGTCGCCGCTGATCCGCGGATCGCGAGGGTGTTTGAGCAGTGGCGGGGCACCGCTGCGCTCGAGAGTCCGCTGGAGAAGAACACCGATCTGGTCAAGACGCTGCTGGCCGAAACGCCCTGGGTTCGCGAGGCAACCGACGAACGCGAGGCTCGGGCACGTATCGCCCTCCTGTTCGATGCCACCCGCGTGGAGAATGAGGTTGCTGCAGCGATCGCCCGCCTGAACAGCCTGCGGAACCCTGACGGCGGCTGGCCCTGGTTCCCTGGGGGCCGCTCCTGCGACTCCGTCACCCTCTCGGTGGTGGCTGGCTTTGGCCGGCTGCGGGCGAACGGAGTAGCGATTGATATGTCGGCGGCAACTGCTGCGGTCCCCTGGATCGACCAGCGGCTGATCGAAGAGAAGGAGTGGGCTGAACGCCGGGCCACCCGTGCTCGTGAGGCAGGCAACGAGGCTCTGGCCGCTGAGCCAGTGCTGACGCCGCTGGGAGTCTTTGCCCTCTATGCCCGCAGCTTCTTCCTTGAGGACGTGCCACTGCAAGGCCGTGCCGCCGAGGCCCATGCCTGGTGCGTCAGGGTCGGCCGGCAGAGCTGGACCGAGCTTTCCCACAACCGCAGCCAGGGGCAGCTGGCGATTGCGCTTGTTCGCAACGGCGAGCGGAAGACAGCCGGCTCGATCATCGAAAGCCTGCGGCAGCGGGCGGTGGGTGGTCCGCGAGGTGGGCAGACGGCCGACCGGGGTGAGGCCAACTGGCAGGGCATGTGGTGGCGGCAGCGGCATCCGGCTTGGTGGAGCTGGCTGGCGGCGCCGATCGAGACCCAGTCGGTGTTGATCGAGGCCTTTGATGAGGTAGCCGGCGATGCCGCGTCGGTCGAGGCGATGAAGGCCTGGCTGGTGCAGCAGAAGCGGACCAGCCGCTGGCCGGGCAGCCGGGCGACCGCCGATGCAGTCGGCGTGCTGCTGGGTCGGGGCCGCGATCTGCTGGGGGATGCCAGCCAGCTGGCGGTGACGATTGGAGGCGAACAGATCAGGCCGGGTAAGGCGGGGGCCAGCAAGGTCGAGGCGGGCACCGGCTTTTTCGAGACCCGCTTTGTGCGGCGAGAAATCACGCCGGCGATGGCAGCGGTTAGCTTCAGCAAGCCGGCTGGCGGCGGGCTGGCCTTCGGTGGTGTTCACTGGCAGTACCTTGATCAAATCGAGAACGTCGAGGCCGCCGGCAGGGAAGAGCTGGCGATCACGAAGCAGTTATTCGTGAAGACCTTCACCAAGGCCGGGCCGGTGCTTGAACCGGTCACAGCCGACAGGCCGGTGGCCGTAGGCGATGAACTGGTGGTGCGGCTGGTGGTGACCAGTGACCGGGCCTATGAGTTTCTTGAGCTGGCCGACCATCGGCCCAGCCTGACCGAGCCTGTCGATGTGCTGTCCGGCTGGAAGTGGGCCGATGGTGTCGGCTGGTATCAGGTGACCCGCGATGCCAGCACGCAGCTCTTCTTTGAGCAGCTGCCGGAGGGGACGCATGTCTTTGAGTATTCGCTGCGGGTCGCCCACCGGGGCTGGGCCTCCAGCGGCTTTGCCACCATCCGCAGTCGCTACGCCCCTGAGTTCTCGGCCCGCTCAACCAGCTTGCCACTGGCGACGGAGTAGCGCGGGCGAACCGCCGCTGGGGCTGATGGCGGTGATGACAGGCCATCCGATCGATGGCCCGGCTACCAATTTTCTCCACCTTCCCCAAATCCGCCCGCGGCCGCAGCGGGTGCCGGAGTTCGCGGTGGTTCCTGACTGTGAGGGCTGCTACAAGCTGGCGGAATCCAGAGGCCCGCCATGTTTCAGCAACCGCGACGTTCCGCGGCACCGCTCGTCGCCCTCTTGCTCGCAACCGTCAACCTTGCGATCGGCTGTGGCACGACCCGGTGGAGCGACTCCAAGCGAACCGCCACCGAGCAGATGCTGCTCTCCGACGCGGTCGATCGGGCTGTGCAGGCAATCGACATGCGGCCACTCGCGGGCCGCGCAGTTTTTCTCGACACCGCCTTCATGGATGATGTCAGCGACTCGAACTACCTGGCGAGCACAATCCGTCACCAGCTGATCGCCTGTGGCTGCCGGCTGGCTCCCGATCGCGGGGCGGCCGAGGTGATCGTCGAGGCCCGTTCCGGAGTCCTCGGCACCGACCGCAGCGAACTCTTGATCGGAATTCCGGCCACGAGCGTGGAGTTTGCCGGCAGTGGCACGACGCTCCCCGAGATGGCGGCTGCCAAACGAACCGACCAGCGGTTGTTGCCTGTGATGCCCGGGGGAACCGGGTCATTCGGCTCGATCGCGGTGCCGACGGGGCGTGGGGAGAGTCGGTGCTGATTGACGATGTTGGCGTGCCAGCCCATGCCACCTTTGCCGACGTCGATGCCGACGGCGACCTCGACTGCCTTGTGGCGGTCCTCGGAGATATCTATCCCTCCGACGAACCGGTTGGACGAGTGGAACTCTTTCGTCACGGGCCAACCGGATATTCCCGGGAGGTTCTGCTGGAGGATGTCCGCCGGGTGGCTGACATCCAGGCGGCTGACCTCGACGCCGATGGCGATACCGATCTTGCGGTGGCGGTCTTTGGCTACAGCCGTGGTGAGATTCTCTGGCTGGAGAACCGGGGAGACGGCCAGTTTGCCGACCATCGGCTTCATTCAGCGGCTGGTGGGATTCACGTACCAATCGCCGACTACGACGGTGACGGGGACCCTGACATTGCCACCATCATCTCGCAAGACGACGAAGAACTCTGGGCCTTTGAGAATCGTGGCAACGGGAACTTTGAGCCCCGGATGCTCTGGCGGACGCCGAACTTTGACCTCGGCAGTGCTGGGCTGGTCGCAGCCGATCTCGACCGGGACGGCGATACCGATCTGATTCTGCCCACTGGCGACAACCTGGAAGACTTTGCCGCCTATCCGCAGCCTTATCACGGCTGTCTCTGGTTTGAAAATCGCGGTGACTGGACTTTCACCAAGCACCGGATCGCCGACCTCGGCGGTACGTACGCGGCAGCGGTCGACGATCTCGATGGCGATGGCGACAGTGACATTGTGCTGGTCAGCATGGCCAACGACTGGAGTGCCAGTGACAACGCCAGCGTTGTCTGGCTGGAAAACGACGGCCAGCAGCAGTTCACCACCTGGCAGGTGGCCAGTGCCCCAATTCATCTGGTCACGGTTGCCACGGGCGACCTTGACGGCGATGCCCGGCCGGACATCGTGGCCGGCAGCCTCAACCTGCGATTTCCGTTCGACCGCATTGGTGGGGTCACCACCTGGCTGAGTCGCGGAGGACAGCCATGAAGGCACGGGTTTTCTCGACGCTGCTGGCTGGCATTGCCTGTGCAACCGTGGTGGGTGGGCTTGTTGTCTGGCGGTCGCTGCCCGCGCCGGTGGTGATTCCACCTGCGCTCTTGGCAGATCCGCTGTTGCAAGAAGAGCTCAGCGGCCTTGCTGCCGCCGCCGAAGCCGGCGGTCAGCCTGAGTGGATGGCGTTTGGCGATGCGCTGCTCGGCCAAGGGGCCTATCGGGCGGCCGAGGCAGCCTATCGGCGGGCAGCTGCCCTCGATCCAGACGACATTGAGGCCCGGTTCGCGGTCGCGTTTTGCATCGATCGCACCGGCCGGATGGAGGAGAGCAACGAGCACGACCGGGCGTGTCTGGAGCGGCCAGAACCACCCAGGGTTCAGCAGTCAAAGAAGCCCTTTGCCCGCTATGCCATCGGGCGGAACCTGCTGCGGCTGGAAGATGAGGTCGCGGCGGAGGCGGCCTTTCGGCAGAACCCCGGTTTCCCGCCGGCTGAGTACCAGTTGGCCCGCATCCTGCTGTTCTCCGGTCGGCCCCGCGAGGCCGAAGCGATCGTACGGCAGGGGCTTGAGTCGCTGCCGCTATCGCTTGAATGGCACCGGCTGCACGGACGAATTCTGGATGCCCTCGGCCGTCCTGCTGAGGCTGCCGTTGCTCGAGAAATGGAGGAACGGTCAGCGCATCTGCTGGAGGTGAACTTCAACGTCGACTACATCGGTCCCCTCACCGAAAAAGTCGGGCTCAATCGGCTGTTGGCTGCATATGAGGCGGCTCGGCAGACGGCTGACACCGCCGATCTCGATCAGCGGCTTCGACAGATCGAGGCTGCCATCGGCGACCGACTGATCCCCGAGCGATTTCTGGCTGCCCAGCTTCGAGCAGAACTCGCACTCACAATGGCCAAGCCCGAGGTGGCATTAAAGGCGGTCGAGGCTGCTGAGCAACTGGGGGGGGCAGGCCCGCAGCTGTTGCAACTGAAGGCGGCTGCCTGGGAACAACTCGGTCGTCTCGACGAGGCCACCCGGCTGCGTGAGCGACTGGTGGCCATCAGTCCTTCGCCCGAGCTTTTTCAGCTCCTGGCGGAGGCCCGGTCAGCTGCCGGTGATGCTGCCGGCCAGCAGCAGTTTCTTGCCCGCCGTGAACGCTTGGAGGGGCTCGCCGCTTATCGCCGCAACGATCCCGGGGAGGCACTGCCACACTTTGAGAAGGCGACCCGGCTCGACCCGGCCGATGGCGTGTCCTGGTATCACCGGGGAGAGATGCTCTTCCATCTCAACCGAAAGCCGGAGGCGGCCGAAGCACTGAAGCAGGCGCTGACCGTCAACCCGGGTGATGGCCGCAGCAGACGGCTGCTGGCAATCACTGCCGAGTGAAGCCAGCCCCAGCGTTCACACCGCAGGCTTGCTCAGTGAGCCTCGAGCAGGGCTCCAATTCGGGGGTCGGCCAGTGACTCGGCGACGAAGTGCGCTCCAGGAAAGGCATGGCTGCGGCTATGGCCACCGGGGACGGCAACTACAACCGCCCCGGCTGCCACTGCGGCGGCACAGCCGGTGGCCGAGTCTTCAAGCACGAGCATCTGCGTTGGCGGCACGCCAGCCCGACTGGCGGCCAGCTGATAGATCTCGGGATCGGGCTTGCCCTGGCTGACATCGGCGGCGGTCAGCACAAAGCCAAGCCGGTCCCAAAGGCCCACCCGGGTGAGCACATCGTGGGCAAACTCAGGCCCGCTGCTGGTCGCCACCCCGCGAGGCAGGTTCCGTTCGTGCAGCCTCCCGACCAGCTCGACTGCCCCAGGCATGGGCGCGAGTCTGTTCGCCAGCAGCCCTTGGAAGATCTCCTTGGTCTCAGCCGCCAGCATCTCAACCGTGTCAGCCAGCCCGTGCCAGTCGATCATCGTGGCCAGGGCAACTGCCTGCGGCCGGCCCATCATGGCATCGAGCAGGTCTCCATCAAAGGTTCGGCCCCGCCGCCGCAACAGTTCGGTGCCGACGTCCTGATAGAGATCCTCGGTATTGACCAGCAGCCCATCGAGGTCAAAGACAACTGCGGCGATGGTTGGCGTGGCAGGGGGCATGGTCCGGCGTTCCTGATATTCTGCGGTTGGTGGCGGGCGAACAATTCCTTTTACCGGCAGGGTACCCCACTGAACCGGCTGACTGAAAGCGATCGCAGTCGTTGCGGTTTTCGGTCGCCGTTGTCACGTCCATTACCGCAGGCTTTGCCGGACCGTCAGGGTCGCGACGGAATCCCCGTCACTCCTTGCGGCGGCTGGCGGCGGGCCGTACAACGAGTGGGCTTTTCGGAGCATTCGTTCGCAATTGTCCTGAGGGGTTTCTCGTTTCTGGCTGCTCCTCTGCCTCTGCGTCTGTTATCCATCCGGGGGGCCGCAGAGTTTTTGTCATCCCGGATTCACTGGTTGCCCTCCGCGTTTTCGTTCACAACGTTCACACTGACCTCCCCTTCAGCAGAAGGAACTGATTCATGCCGCACGCTAGTCCCAAGCTTCACAATGCCATGTGGCCCGGCCTCGTTGGCAAAGGCACTGATGAAGGTCAGGAGCCACCAATCTCGCTTGAGCGAATGCTCGAACTGACCGCCGCCGCCGAGGTCGATGGCCAGAAGTTCGACGGTATCGACTACTTTTTGTTTCTGCCGCACACGAACCCAGAGGCAACTGACGATGAATTGCGGAAGATTGCCGACCTGATCGCCAGCCATGGCTTCGCGGTTGGCTCGCTGGTCGCCCCTGTCTGGCCGGGCACGGTCGGCGACTCGGCGATGGGGGATGCCGCCTCGCGGGAGAAGTTTCTCTCGGCCGTCAAGATGGCCTGCCGGATCGCCAAGGTCTTCGAGCAGCATGGCGTTCGCAAGTACGGCGTCATTCGGATCGACTCGGCAGAGTTCGGGGTAGCCAAGTGGCGGGAGGATGCCAAGGCCAATACCGCCACGATCGTTGAGACCTTCAAGGAGGCGGCGAAGATTGCCGCCGACAATGGCCAGCGGCTGGCAGCCGAGGGCGAAATCTGCTGGGCTGGCATGCATTCCTGGAAGGACATGCTTGATGTGCTCGAAGGGGTCGGCATGCCCGAGACGCTTGGCTTCCAAGCCGATTTGGCTCATACCTACCTCTACTTGATGGGCTACAACGCGCCGGAATGTGCCCTGGTGCAGCCGGGCTATTCCGATGACGAGTTCTGGGCCGCCTACAAGCAGATGACCGACAAGCTGCGGCCCTGGACGATCGACTTCCATGTCGCCCAGAACGACGGCGAGGTTCACGGTGCCGGCTCGCATGACAAGACCGGCAAGCACTGTCCGGCCGACGACCCGAATGGCAAGCTCGATATCGTGAAGTGCTCGGGCTATTGGCTGGAAGACGCCTCGACTCGCTGCATTGAGCACATCTGCTGGGATGGCTGCATGTTCCCCAACGCGACGCTCGAAAACCCGGAAACCTGGAACACCATTCTCAAGACCATGATTGCCGTGCGGGACGCCCACGGCTGGAACTGAATCGAACCACGAAAGGACCGCACCAATGGCCAAACCTCTTCGCATTGGCATGATCGGCTACGGCTTTATGGGCCGGGCCCACTCCAATGGCTACAACCGCGTCAAAGATTTTTTTGATCTGGAGTACCTGCCGGTGCTGCAGGCGGTGGCTGCTCGTGATGCCGAAAAGGCCCAGGCATTTGCCGACCGCTGGGGTTACCAGCGGGTTGAGACCGACTGGCGGAAGCTGGTGGCTGCCGACGACATCGATGCAATCGATATCTGCACCCCCAACAACCTGCACGCCGAGATTGCCATTGAAGCAGCCAAGCATGGCAAGGCAATCCTCTGCGAGAAGCCACTGTCGATGGACACAGCCGAGGGCGAGAAGATGTGCGCGGCAGTCGAGGCTGCCGGCGTGCCTAACACCGTTTGGTACAACTATCGCCGAATCCCGGCCGTCACCTTTGCCAAGCAACTGATTGACTCCGGCAGGCTGGGCCGGGTCTTTCACTATCGGGCGAATTTTCTCCAGGACTGGACAATCAACGCCGACCTGCCGCAAGGCGGGGCTGCGCTTTGGCGGCTCGACGCCAAGGCGGCCGGTAGTGGGGTGACGGGTGACCTGCTGGCCCACTGCATTGACACCGCGCTTTGGCTCAACGGGTCAGTGACCGACGTGACGGCGATGACCGAGACCTTCGTCAAGGAGCGGGTTCATCAGGCGACAGGAAAGAAAGAGCCGGTGGAGATCGACGACGCCTGCTCGTTCCTCTGTCACTTTAAGAATGGCTCGCTCGGACTCTTTGAAAGCACTCGTTACGCCCGGGGGCACAAGGCGCTTTACACCCTGGAAATCAACGGCGAGAACATGAGCTTGAAGTGGGATCTGCACGACCTTCACCGGCTCGAAATTTTTGACTACAGCGACGAGGGGCCCGAGCGGGGCTGGAAGAGCGTGCATGTCACCGACGGCGACCATCCCTACATGGGGAACTGGTGGGTGCCGGGTTTGGCGATCGGCTACGAGCACTCATTTGTTCACCAGGTTGCCGATTTTCTCGCGGCGTATGCCAAGGGCGAGCCTTGTCACCCAACCTTCCGGGACGCTCTGGAAACCCAGCAGGTCTGCGACGCCGTGCTGGCCAGTGCAAAGAGCCACCAGTGGGTGCCGGTTGGCGGCTCCTGAAGCGACGTCCCCCCCGGGTGAGTTGCTTTGCCGTCGAACCTGCGATAGGCTGAATTTCTTAGGTGGATTGGAAAACGTCTTGATGTTTGCGTCGTCGCCATTGGTGGCCGACGGCAAACAGACGGTCCAGCTTTGTCCGAGGATTTCGTGGCGAATTCGCCAGGGGAGTTGGTGCTATGTACTTTTCGATCGCCTGTCCGCACTGCAGCAAAAACCTCAAAGTTCGCGACGAACTGATTGGGAACACCGCTAGGTGCCCGCACTGCCGCGGCTCGATCACCGTGCAGCGTCCCGAGGCACCACCGCCGCCAGTTGCCGGTAAGGCCGCCGGAGCCGGGGCTGGTGAGGCAGCCGATGCAGCCGCCCGCCGGGCCGCCGCAAAGTCGCAGGTGCTTTCGGTCACCGCTAATACAAATGTCAACGTTGCCCTCTTCATTCCCGTGGGGTTCGCGGCGACCGTTGTCTTCTACCTGCTCCTCTGGCCCTTCGCTGGCTCGCCTGAAAACCGTTCCTATCTTGGCCGACTGTTTATGGGGGGCGAGAACGCCTCGATGGCGACGGGGCTTTGGGTGCCCTATGTCGAAGTGTTCCTCTTCTTTTGGGCAGTCGGCATGCTGATTGCCAAGCTCTTCAAGATTCGACGGCAACAGCGGGCAATGCTTTTCGATGTGCTGCCCAGTGACATTGGCGAGACAATTTCGACCAGCAACATCGACAAGTTCCTTGCCTACATTGGTGAGCTTCCCAAGAACGCCGTCGGGAGCTTTTTGGTGACGCGCTGTGTCCGCGGTCTTGAGCACTTCCGGGTTCGGAAGAGTGCCGCCGACACGGCGACCATGCTCTCGAGCCAGTCAGATCTCGATGCTGGCAGCGTTGACTCCAGCTACACGATGTTCCACGTCTTCATCTGGGCCATCCCAATCCTGGGATTCTTGGGCACGGTTATCGGCGTGAGTTCCGCAGTGGGTGGCTTTACTGACACCCTGAGTAATTCCAGTGACATGGAGTCGCTCAAGTCAGGCCTGAAGAACATTACGGGTGGTCTTGGTACTTCGTTCGACACCACACTGGTCGCCCTTGCTATGGCGATGATCCTCACCTTCCCAGTGAGCGCGCTGCAGAAGCTTGAAGGCGATGTAATTGGTGAGGTTGATGAGTACACCAACGAGTATCTGCTGCGACGACTTGAAGACGGACGAGGTGGTTCGGATCAAACAGCCTCCGCCGCCAGCCGCTTTGACATGCAGGAGGTTGTCAATGCGGCCCTCAAAGCTCATCGGGCGGAACTTGATGGGTGGACGTCGCAACTGAAGACCCTTGGGAAGAGTGTCGCCGCCGATCTCCTCGACTCCTGGAAGAAAATCGACGAAACCCAGACTGAGCGAATCGCCAAGACCGAGGACTCGCTTGGGAGGTTCATGGGCGAGCTCGACGGCATGGGGGAAAAGCTTGCTGCGAAAGTCGAGGAGGGCTGGAGTAGCGCGCACGACCGCCTGTTTGAGAAGAATGCGGGCCAGGTTGAGCAGCTTGGCGAGATGGTTCAGACAACCCGCAACGAGATTGCCTCGATGGCAACAGCCGCCGAGGATGCTCGCGGCCGGGCGGCTGACCTAATGGGTCAGGCAGCAGCCAGCGTGCAGGAGTACACCCATTCGCTGCAGCAGAGTCTCGCCGGTCTGGCCGAGACACTGGAGCGGCTCAACGGACAGACAATCACCGTTGAGATGAAACAGCGAGGCTGGTTCGGTTTTGGGGGGGGCGAGAAGAAGCCAAAGCCTGAGACAAACGGTAAAATTAAGTATCGTTCCTAATCGGTTCTTCCGGCTAGTCACGCTTCGGGAAACACTGCCATGGCCCGCAGACAAAAGAAGAAGCAGGAAGTCTCGCTCTTTCCATTTCTGGATATTCTTGCCTGCGTGATCGGAAACCTCATCCTGATCATCACGGCTGTGGTGCTCGAGCAGGTCGACACCAAGCCGATTGCCGAGGCGGCCGAGCGGGAGGCGCAGAAAAAGCAGATCGAAAAGGATCTGGAGACGGTTGCCCTGCTCCAGAAGCAGTTAGAAAAACTGCAGCAGGAGAATCAGTCGAGTGACAAGCGGGTGCAGGAGGCGAAGGCTCGTCTGGAAAAGGC
>CAZKSP010000071.1:0-10333 GCA_964555385.1 uncultured Chitinophagaceae bacterium | reverse complement strand
GCCCGTAACGTGATCGTACTGCGGCCACTGAGGTACCCTCGCAGCAATGACTCGCGGCCCATCACAATGCCGCCAGTGGGAAAGTCCGGCCCCGGCACAATCTCCAGCAACTCCGCCACCGAAGTCTCGGGCTCGTCGATCAGCCTGACGAGCGCCTGGCAGACCTCGCCCAGATTGTGGGGCGGGATGCTGGTAGCCATGCCAACGGCAATGCCACCTGCCCCGTTGACGACAAGATTGGGAAATCGGCTCGGCAGCACCACCGGCTCAGTGTTCCGCTCGTCATAAGTCGGCACAAAGTCGACGGTGTCGAGGTTCAAGTCGTCGAGCATCTGCGCGGCGATCGGAGAGAGGCGAGCCTCTGTGTACCTCATCGCAGCGGCAGGCAGGCCGGCAATCGATCCGAAATTGCCCTGCTTGTCGACCAGGACATGCCGCATGTTCCATTCCTGGGCCATGCGGACAAGGGTCGGATAGATGACACTTTCACCATGGGGATGATAATTACCGCTGGTGTCACCTGAGATCTTGGCGCACTTGACTCGGGACGAGCCGGGGGAAAGGTTGAGGTCGTTCATCGCGACGAGGATCCGCCGCTGTGATGGCTTGAGTCCATCGCGAACATCAGGCAGCGCGCGGCTAACGATCACGCTCATCGCGTAGGTGAGGTAGCTCTCCTTGAGCTCCTGCTCAATCGGGAGGTCAATCAGCCGGCCACCATCTCCCGCATCGCCGGCTCCGGCAGCGGCCAAAGCACCGTCGACTGGAGGCTGCCCACCATTATCTGCCGGCGGGGGGGATTCAGGAGCGTTATCGGCAGGAGTGTCGTCGTCGGCCAAGGTGGTCGTTCTCCCGTGAAATCCCCGCTTGGAAGGGCGGCGGAATGATCTGAACATAACCGCCCCCGGCAGACGGTCAACCGGCTGGAAAACAGGCAAAAAACGGGGGATGGAACGGCTTGACCGGCACCGCGGCCAGTCCTACCCTCCGACCCCGCTCCCAGAGCCTCCAGAATCGATCCGCCACCGATGCGCAGTCCCCTCATTTCAATCCTTCTCGTGACCGTTGCCGCGGCCTGTGTGCTGCTGCCTGGGGTCGGCTCGGCACCACTCTGGGATGAGGATGAGCCGAAAAATGCTGCCTGCTCGCTGGCAATGCTCGATTCAGGCGACTGGGTCGTCCCGACCTTCAATGGAGAACTGCGGGTGGAGAAGCCGCCCCTCATCAACTGGGTGCAGTTGGCAGGGGTCAGCCTTTTGGGCCGCAATGAAGCGGGTATCCGGATCGGATCGGCAGTTTTGACGATTGGCAGTTGCCTGCTTTCCTGGTGGCTTGGCCGGCTGCTGGCCGGGCCGCTCGTCGGCCTGCTAACGGGGCTGATTATGGCCAGTTGCATCTGGACGGCCATCGGCGGCCGGGCCGCCACCCCTGACGCCCCCTTGGTCTTCTGCACGACGCTGGCTGCGGCGATCTTCGTTCATGCAATTCACCGGGGAATCCCAGAACAAATCAGCTGGCGGCACGCCGTTGGCATCGGCGTGGCGTGTGGCCTTGCGGTGCTCGCCAAGGGCCCGATTGGCATCGTGCTGCCACTGGCAGCCTTTATCGTCCTGTTCTGGTGGCAGGCCGCTGTTCCTGCCGGTGGCCAATTGGCTCGGCTACAGGCGGCGGTCGCTGGCGTAAGGCCGTTAACGGTCACATGCTTCGCATGTGCCATCGCCCTACCCTGGTATCTGCTCGTGACCCTGCGGACCGGCGGACGTTGGCTGGAAGAATTTGTGCTGGTTCACAACGTCGGTCGTTTCACGGCCCCTATGGAGGGGCATGACGGATCACTGCTTTACTACCCGGCTGTTATCACACTCGGGCTGTTCCCGTGGTCGCTGGTCATCCTCGCCGTTCCCCTGCACGTCTGGTTCACCTGGCGATCGACGCCGCGAACCGACAGCAGACGGTTACCACTGGCTTTTGCCACCTGCTGGGCCACGGTCTGGGTCGGAACATTCTCGTTGGCGGGCACCAAACTGCCGGGCTACATCTGGCCTGCCTATCCGGCCCTCGCCCTGGCAACTGCCAGCTACCTCACCGACTGGCTCAACGGCCAAACTGGCTGGGAGCACCGACTCTGGCGGCGGCTCTCCCCCGGTGGCGTCATGTACCTGGGCTGGGCCAGCCTTGGACTTGTCGGCTGTGGCTTCCTTTTTGGGCTACCACTGATTGCAAGGCGGTATGCCCCGGGACACGAATGGCTCGGCCTGATCGGCCTCGTGCCAATCGTGGCGGCCGTTCTGGCAGCAACCAGTCAGCAGAAACAACGGCCGCGGTTGGCTCTGGCCACTCTGGCCGTCTCGGCGGTTACCCTGTTGGGCCTCCTTGGCGGGCTGGCCGCCGTCCGCTTCTCACAACAGCAAGGCACTGCCGGACTGATCGCGGCAATTCCCCCTGCCGCCCGGCCCGGCAACTGGGCTGGCCTTCATCCGATCCGGCCCAGCCTTGTGTTCTATACCGGGCAAACGGTTGACTCACTCGCCGATGCCGCGGCCTGTCTGCAACACCTGCGATCCAATCCTTCCGCTCGGCTGGTCATTCCGACCAACCGACTTACTGAACTGCTGCCCAAACTGCCTGCCGACTGCCGGCTGTTGAGCGTCAGGCCAGCATCCTTCGATCCCGGTCTGGCCGTTATTGGCCGAACAGACACCCCAGCCAACGACACGCTTGCTCAACAACCGATACCTTTCCGCCCTGATCGCCTGGAGAGATTCTGATGACAAACCTCACCTCGTTCATCGAACGCCGAGCCGGACTGCTGGTAGTTGTCCTTGGCACCACCGCCTTGGCCGCCGGCTTCGTGGCAATGCCCTTCTGGGACGAGGATGAGCCCCGCTTCGCAGCCATTGCCCGCACCATGGTGGAAACTGGCGACTGGGTGGTGCCAATCTTCAATGGTGAACTGGCGGTCGATAAGCCGGTACTCATGCACTGGTGCATGGCCCTCGGGTTTTCCGCTTTTGGCTTCACTGAATTCGCCGCACGGCTGCCGTCAGCGATTGCCGCTCTACTCACGGCGCTTGCCCTTTTGCGGGCCGGGAGCCGGTGGTTCAATCCCGCCACCGGCGTCACTGCGGCACTTGCCTATCTTGGCTGCCTGCTGGTGGCCATTGAAGCGCACGCCGCTACCCCAGACGCGATTCTGGTGGCGTTGACGACCTGGGGAACCCTGCTGCTGGTCGAGCCATTCCTACCAGACCGCCGCTTCCCCACAGCGACGGCCACGGGAGATTCGAACCAACCCAGCGGCCTGCCCGCCGTCAGTCTTGCCCGAGCTCTGCTGGCCGGTGGCCTGTTCGGACTGGCCGTACTCTGCAAAGGCCCCATCGGTTTTATCGGCCCGCTCGTGGTCGTCCTCGGCTGGATCTGGCTTGCCGATCTGTTGGAGCGACCAGACCGGGTCAATCCCGTGCAGCAGACGCTCATCAGCCAAACCACCGGGCTTGTCCGCCAGCTCTGCTGGGCTGGCCTCCCAGCTGCCTGGCGAACGGTACGACAGGTTCGTCTGCCGACCGTCACGATCGCCACGTTGGCAGTTGCCGCCCCTTGGTACATCGCCGTCGGCCTCCGCACCGACTGGGCCTGGCCCGCCGGGTTCTTTTTTGTCCACAACGTCGGCCGGTTTGTGGCCCCAATGGAACGCCACTCCGGTGGCCTGCTCTTCCATCCGCTAACGATGCTCATCGGCTTCTACCCGTGGAGCTGCTTTCTGCCCCTGGCAATCGTTGTTGCTGGAGGGCGGCTGTGGCGGAGTTGGCGAATTGGCCTGGCCGTCTCCGCCGATTCTCATTCGCTGCGGTGCTACGGACTAATGCTCTTCTGGATGGCGGTATGGGTCGGCGGCTTTTCGGTGGCAGCAACGAAGCTGCCCAACTACATCATGCCTGCCTATCCGGCGGCGGCGGTCCTGGTGGCGGCACTGGCAGTCGAGGCTGCCCGGCAGCCAAGTTGGCCCTTCCCCCGGTGGCTCGCCCTTGGCATTGGCGGGCTGGCTTTTGGCGGCATCGCCACCGCTGCCACAGTCCTGGTCGCAACATTCTTCGGCCTTACTGATAGTGAATTTGCAGCAGCAGTGGGAATCATTCCGCTCGTAGGCGCAGGCTGGCTTGCCTGGTCAGCCCGGCTTCAGCCAGCCCGCGCGGTGGCCACCATGGCTGCAATCGGCCTCGTCTATTCGAGTCTGGCCGTCGGACCGGCCGCAGCCTGGATTAGTCGCGCCAACACCCTGCCGGGGCTGCTTGACGAGGCCCATGCCCATGCCGGTGGTGTCGCCCGAATCGGAGCCTACCCGCAACTGACCCCCAACATCGTCTACTACTCCAGAGGCGTCGTAGCACAGTGGCAGCCGGACCAGACTGCGGCTGCCGCCGCCTTTCTGGCCTCGGGTGCGGATGCGGTGGTAATCGTTCCCGAAGATCATTTTGCTGAGCTTGCAGCCGCCCTCCCGCGAGGAACGGGCGTTGTCAGCCGCACCCGTCCACTGTTTAAGAAGCGAGATTTCCTGTTGGTTGGCACCACCGATCCAACTGCGGAAAGCAGTCCTCGGACCGCCACAACCAAAAAAATCACACGATGAGCACAGCCCATCCTGAATACCAATCAGATTCCGACAGTCCGCCTGCACGCTCGCAGCAACGGCTGCTCTCAATCATCATCCCCTGCCACAACGAAGAGGCGGTGATCGAGGCAACCCATGCTCGGCTCTGCGGCATCGCCCAGGCTGTCGGCATGCCGCTGGAAGTGATCTACATCGATGATGGCAGCGGGGATCGGACTCTTGAGCGACTGCAGCAAATCGCGGCGGCAGACCCGCGAGTGACAGTCTTGGAACTCGCCCGCAATTTCGGCCAGCAGGCGGCGATGTCGGCTGGGCTTGAGCAGGCGCGTGGCGATGCCGTGGTGATCATCGACGCCGACCTTCAAGATCCACCTGAGGTCATTCCCGAGATGGTGGCCCGCTGGCGGGATGGTGTCGATGTCGCCTACGGACGGCGACGACGGCGAGAGGGAGAGACGGCCTTCAAGCTCATTACGGCAAGTCTCTTCCACCGCTTCTTTGCCAGCTTGATGCCCTATCCGATGCCAGTCGACACGGGTGACTTCAAACTCTGCGACCGGGCAGTCATCGATGCAGTCTGTAGTTTGCCGGAGAAACGCCGCTATCTCCGGAATCTTGTGCCCTGGGCTGGCTTCCGCCATGAACCGGTCTGGTATGACCGCGACGCCCGACCGGCAGGCGAGACGAAATACTCCCCCCGCAAACTCTTGGCTCTTGCGGCCGACGCGGTCATCCTCTCCTCCGACAAGCCGCTGCGGCTGACCTGGCTAGCCGCAGGCATCCTCGGCCTTGCTGGACTAACCGGGCTGCTCGCCACCGCCGCAAGCACCGACCAGCAGGCCGCCACCTTACCAGCCGTACTTGCGGTGGTTGGGCTCATAGCAGCCGTCCAAACAGCCGCCATCGCCCTTGTCGGTGAGTACGTCGTACGTGGCTATCGCGAAACCCAGGGCAGGCCACCCTACGTTATTCGGCAAACCATCGGGGGAGGGACTGATACTGCAGCCTCAGCCAACAATCCCCACGTCCGTCGGCACGATGCCGCCTAGCTTGCAGCAAAAACGACCCGTCGGCCGGCCCCGCAACCAGCTATTTCGCCTCACCAAGCGCCGCCTCGATCGCCTTCGTTAGCTTGGCATCATCGGGAGCGACACCTGACTTGTAGCGACCGACAACTTCTCCATCGCGACCAATCAAGAACTTTTCGAAGTTCCAGCCAACCTCACCGGCCGGTGTTGCTGACTCGGTCAACGCCGCGTACAGCTTCGCCTTGTTCGGCCCCTTGACCGTGATCTTCGAGAACATGTCGAAGGTCACCCCGTACTGTGAGGAGCAGAAGTTGGCAATCTCAAGGTCAGTGCCTGGCTCCTGGGCGCCGAAGTCGTTGGCGGGAAAGCCAAGGATCACCAGCCCTTTATCCTTGTAGCTGTCGTAAAGCTTCTGCAGCCCTGCGTACTGACGGGTGTACCCACACTGGCTGGCAACGTTCACGATGAGCACAACCTTGCCCTTGTAGGCAGAGAGATCCTGCGATTCACCGTCGATCCGCTTCATCGTCCCGGTCAGCGGGCTGGCTGCTTCACCGGTGGCCGATAGGGAAAGCATGCCGGCCGCCACCAGGCAGCAACAGATGAACTTCGTCAGGGAAAGCGAGACCATCGATGTTTCTCCTCAAACTGCAGCCACCGGCAGGATGGCAGCTGGATCGGTTCAGCAGCCCGGGGATACGGTGACACTCCGCAAGGCCTAGGCAGCCACTTCAATGCATATTGAAGCTATAGACGGGACGGGGCCGTTGTCAAAATCTGGGACTGGGAATTGGCGTGCCGTCAGCCGGGAGGACCGGCCGCAACAACATCAGAACCGGCCTCGTTCGCGTAGATTGCGAAGTTTTCCCGTAGCTGCCCAGCGAGCCGACGGGCAGCCTCCTCCCAGGCAGCCGGATCGGCCCAAGACCGCCGAGGAATAAGGACATCTGCCGGCACCCCCTGCACCTCGCTGACTGCTGCGAGTCCGAAAATCGGGTCGGTCTCGACTGCCGCCTCGTCCAGAGCTCCGGCATGAATGGCATCGATGATTCGCCTCGTAATCGCCAACTCGATCCGCCTGCCAACGCCATACCCGCCGCCCGTCCACCCAGTGTTGACCAGCCAGACTCGGGTGCCGTGACGCTCAAGTTTCTCCGCCAACAGCCGGGCGTAGACTGCAGGATGTCGCATTAGGAAAGCGGCACTGAAACAGGCCGAGAAGGCAAGCTGAGGCTCAAAGATTCCGACTTCGGTACCGGCCACCCGTGCGGTATAGCCGGACAGGAAGTGATACATGGCCTGCTCCCGCGACAGCCGGCTGACCGGCGGCAGCACCCCAGATGCATCACAGGTAAGAAAGATCACATGCCGGGGGTGACCGGCAACGCAGGGAGGACGGGCATTGTCGATGTGATCAATCGGATAAGCCGCCCGGGTGTTCTCTGTGATGGCTGTCGATTCAAAGTCAACCTCACGGGTGGCTGGATCGTAGACCACGTTCTCAAGCACGGTACCGAACCGAATAGCCCGATAGATCTCAGGCTCGTGCTCAGGGGAGAGGTGAATGCACTTGGCGTAGCAGCCGCCCTCGATGTTGAAGACACCAGCATCCCCCCAGCCATGCTCGTCATCTCCAAGCAGCCGGCGGGCCGGATCGGCAGAGAGCGTCGTCTTACCGGTACCGGAGAGACCGAAAAAGAGTGAGACATCTCCATCCGCTCCCTCGTTAGCCGAACAGTGCATTGACAGAATACCCCGTGCCGGCAGCAGCCAATGCATCAGCGAGAAGACGCCCTTCTTCATCTCGCCAGCATATTCGGTGCCAAGGATCACCTGCTCACCCCGTTCCAGTGACAGGTCAATGCTCGTCCGACTGGTCATCTGGGCTGTCAACGGGTTGGCCGGGAACTGCCCCGCGTTGTAAATCACATAGTCGGGATGGCCGAACCGCTCAAGTTCATCGAGGGTAGGCCGAATGAGCATGTTCTGCATAAACAGGGCGTGGTAGGCCCGGCTGCAGATCACCCGCACCTTCAGGCGACAGGCAGGATCCCAGCCGGCAAAGCCATCAAAGACATAGATCTGGTCGCGGGTATTGAGATAGTCGATCGCCCGCTGGCGGTTGAGCAGGAAGGTGTGTTCGTCGATCGGATGATTGACTGGCCCCCACCAGACATCACGCTCACTTTCAGGGTGCCGCACAACGTGTTTGTCCTTCGGACTGCGGCCGGTCTTTGCACCCGAACGAATTGCGATGGCTCCACTGGAGACAATCCCCGCCCGCTCCCGAGTCACCGCATCTTCATACAGCCGGGCTGGCGAGGCATTGCGAACCACGACCGGCACAGTGATTTCCTGAGGACTCAGGTCGACATGAATTGGCATGCTATCGCCTCATGATGCAGAGATCGGAAACTGTTGGAGCGATTATTGCAAACTCACCGGACGACTTGAGGCCCCCAGCCGAAGGCGAGGATGATGGCGGTGAGCAACAACAGTCCGCCAACAGCCAGCAGCCCACCACCAACCGGACTTGGCCGTACCGGCAGGCGGCGAACAGCCCGTCTCACCCGGCGGCCGAGGTCACTCCAGCCGTCGGCAGTGGCCTCATTCCGAAGGACAACGAGGCTGACAGTCCGCAGGGAACCGTTGGCCTCGATATGGGCCTGCAGACCAAGAGACGGCAGGGCAACACTTTCGCCCGCCCAGCGGGCGGCCGCATCGATTGTTGCAACCGTTTCGGCAACAAGCGGCCGCACCTGATCGATTGTTGCGTTATAGATCAGCAACCGTGGTCGGGCGAAGAGAATACAGATCGCCACCACAAGTGCGTAGAGCAGCAGCAGGACGACTTCGCTCCAAGGTGAGTCGCCCAACAACGGTTGTACGGCCGCCAGTGGACCGATTGCCACCAGCCCTGACAGCCCGAGGGCCAGCAGCATGCCATCCCAGGCCCCCGAGACAATCAGCGGCCGGCGGCGCAACTGAAGCCCACCAAGGACACAGCAATAAACCGAAAGAGGCAGCAAGGCCGCCCAGAGCGGCAGACGCTCAAGCGAAATGTTCATCACCAGGATCAACTCTGAAGGTTCTGCGACCCGGGGCTGTCGTCAGCCCCGCCATGCCAGCCAGACTAAACCAGCCAGCCAGCCAGCCTC
Source organism: uncultured Chitinophagaceae bacterium (assembly GCA_964555385.1). GTDB lineage: Bacteria > Planctomycetota > Planctomycetia > Pirellulales > UBA1268 > UBA1268. Next base: position 1,538 of record CAZKSP010000071.1, on the reverse strand, counting down.
GGCCAGCACCGCAGCAGCCAGAAAGCAACGGGGAGCAGCAGATGTCACAACCAGCCCCACAATCAAGAATCAGCAAGCATCGGGAACGGCAAAGACAAGATCGCGAGCGAAGGCTTCGTCAAATGCATAGACCTCATGGAAGTCCTCTCGACGGTCACGACTGGTTTTCCGCATTTGGCCAACTTCGATCATATTGAAAACGATCTCTCCAAAATCGGCGGTTTCACGCACTCCCCAAGAAGACAATACGATGGCTGCGAGGTAGCCGTACTGCTGCTGGGCGTAGCGACGGGCCGCCTCACAGAGTTCCTGACCGGTTACGTGTCGCTCACTTTTCTTCTTGCTCGTCCGCTTGCTGCCCACCTGCTGGCACTCTCCCATCCCCAGCGAGTCCTGCGCAAATGACAACGACTCGAGAATAAAGAGGTAGGCATCAAGGCTGTAGCGGCCATCTCGCTCGAGCAGTTCGGCAAGCGGATGGGAGGGATCGACAAGGGGCATGGCATCCTCACAGACTAGCGGTGGACAACTAGTGTAGCAGACCGGCCAGACACCAATGCGTTCTGTGAAGCAGCGCCGGCTCGGGGATAGTGAAGGTCTCGTCGCGGAGGCGAGAACACGCCCAACGCTCCTCGAGCGTTCACCGCCCCCCTTCGCCTCGCCAACCAGACTGTGACTCAACGGAAGCCGGGGAGCGGAAGCGACCGGACCGGCCAGGGCTGCTAACCGCCCGTCCCCTGCTCTTCGATGAACGTATAGCCCAGCGGCGTGATGGGCCGCGAAAAATCGCGGATCAGGTCGAGCCCGCGGTCAATCAGGCTGGTCCGCGGGTCGAACTGATAGACATCACGATCCTGCCCACCGGGCTTATAAATTTGGATGGCAAACGGCATCAGGTCTGCGGTCTGAAGAATGAGTTCGACCTTGGAGAAGTTCGCCGCATCGACCTGAAACCTCGGCTGGGCCTCCAGCCAGACCTGGTCGGTGACGCCAGGCGGGGTGATGATTCGCATGACATACCGCTTCTTCAGCGTGGCAGCCTTCGCCCCGAACACGAACGGCAGCGGCCCCTCGCTAATCGCCTTGCCACGCATTTCAGGTGGCAGTTTGGTCTCCCGCAGCTGTCGCTCGGGATGACGAAATTCATAGATGCTGCTGCCATTGCAGACCCAGTGTTCGCCTGTTCCGGAGGGCCGCGATTCGTACTGTCGCTGCTCGGGATTCCACTGCTTTGATGACTTCACCCGAAAGAGCCCCTTGTCAGGAGCGGCGTACTTGATTTCGCCGGTGCTCTCTGAAAAGGCCAGCCGCTCACCTGCTGCGTCAGCGGGACTCCAGGCGTTGTATTCCCACTTGTAGAAGGTGCAGGACCAGGTTGTGACCCGAGCATTCCTGGCCTCCCAGGCATTAAGCAGTTGATCAAGTGCCGCCTGCTGCTGCGGGGAGAGTTGGGGAACCTGCGGGGGGGCGGGCTGCTGTCCTTGGGGCTGCTGGGCGACGCCCACCAGCGGGAAGAGCCCGACCAGAAACAGGGCCCG
>CAZKSP010000070.1:2835-10469 GCA_964555385.1 uncultured Chitinophagaceae bacterium | reverse complement strand
GCCGCTGCCTCGACACAGGCAGAGCTTCCAGTCGCCCTGCCGGATCGCGAACGAGCCCTCAACCGAATGACTGATAAGCGTGTCGCGTGCCGACCTCCCCTTGCCCATAAAGACTGGGAGGAGGCTGAAGCCATCTTCACCACCCTCCTTCGCTCGGGGTTGCCTCGTGATTTCGGCCAGCGTGGGGTAGATGTCGGTCAGGCAGGCGAGGTTGTCGGTGGTTCGCCCGGGCGGAATAGCGGCCGGCCACCTGGCCAGCAGCGGCACCCGGTGGCCGCCTTCGTAAATGTCAGCTTTGTGGCCGCGGAACCGGCCGCTTGGGGCATGGCCGTGCTCGGCCAACAGCGGGAAGTTCGCCTCGGGAGAGCAGCCATTATCGCTGGTGAAGATGACGAGCGTGTTGTCATCAAGCCCCGCTTTCTTCACCGCGTCGAGCAACCGGCCCATCAGGTGATCGACCTGCATCACAAAGTCGGCATACGGATTGAGACCGCTGGCGTCCTTGAAGGGAGGCAAAGGCACGATTGGCGTGTGCGGGGCAGGCAGCGGCAGGTAGAGAAAGAAGGGCTTGCCGGCGTGCGCGGCCTCTGCACGCTCCTTTACGTGGGCAATTGACTTGTCAAAGAGGTGTGGCAGCACTTCGGGAATGTGAAAGTCCGAACCAATCGGTCCCTTGCGGTACCAGCCGTAGCGATCCTCTTGCTTGGTGACGCCCTCCTCGCGGTCGGGCACAGCGGTGACCTTGCCCGTATCGACCCAGACGTAAGGGGGCATGTCGAGGGAACCGCAATGACCGTAGTAGGAATCGAACCCGTTGATATTGGGGCCGTTTACCACCGGCTTGGTGAAATCGATCGTCTTGCCATCCTTGGGCCAGTCCCAGCCGAGGTGCCACTTGCCGATCATGGCGGTGTGATAGCCAGCGGCCTTCATGAGGTGCCCGAGCGTTGGACGATCAGCAGGAATCAGGTGCTCGCTCGTGCCGCTCAGTACACCGCGGGCCAGTCGCGACCGCCAGTTGTAGCGGCCAGTCAGCAGGCCGTAGCGGGTCGGCGTACAGACTGAACTCGGCGTGTGGGCGTCAAGAAAAGTGATGCCTTCGTCCGCCATCTGCTGCAGCCGGGGCGTTTTGATTTTGCAGTCAGGGTTCGTCGCGGTGAGGTCACCGATGCCGAGGTCGTCGGCCATCACCAGGATGACATTTGGCGGTGCCGCTGCCGCCAGAAAGTCAGCCGTGGCGAAGTGAATCCAAAAAAGAATCAAACCAAGTACAAAATTCCTGTGATACATATTTGTCTCCCTCTGTTTGCTTTACCAATGAACGGCTAATTGTTTTGGAATATCCGTTTGATTAGGCCGGTTATGGAGTATCGCCCTCTCCCATCACGAATCGGTGCGCAAGGGGCACCGCAACCCGGTCACCACTGCCGGCGGCCAACACGACGCCGGAAGCGGTGAATTCAATTCCGGCCACCCGGTCGAAACTGGCTGGAACCGGTATCGCGACCTGGATTGAACGAACATCAGTTGGGTGGTCCGGAGAGAGTTCGATCGCGGTGGGAATGCCTTGCTTCGAGAGCAGATTCGGCTCAACCGAGGGCACGAGTCCGTCGGCGAAGAATCCGCAGATATCCTCAAGCCCGAGGCACTGATTGCGGCCATTCCAGGGAAAACTGTGGCGGCCCCGGTTTTCTAGCCAGAAAGCGGTTGTCGGAAGGACCGCCGGGTTCCGCAGCGAGAACCAAACCCAGTGGTCGCGAGTATTCACGGCGGCTGTCCAGGCCGGATCTCCGCCAAGCTTCTCGGTGTCGGCGACAACGGCCAGCAGGTCGGCATACCCCCGCCTGGCAGGTAACTCTGAGCAGTTGACCACGGCTGGATCCTTGAACAGGCTCGGAACCGCCGACAGATTGGTGAAGGTCGCCCCCATTGCGAGTTGCTGGTATTCCCCATTCGCAGGATCACTAAACACGCCTGGATTGGTCATGCCGAGCCGAAATGGACTGACCGAAATGGCAAAAACCCTCTCCTCGTCAGGCATGGCCAGCGTCGCATGGTGGCCGAGCGGCGTGGGCCCGGCGAATCCCTCGATCAGATGCCGCTGATAGACCACTGGCTGGCCGGGCTTCAGGAAAATCTCCTTGGTTACCCGGCCTGGCCTCACCCCTGTTTCCATGGTCAGCGCCAGCCGCGACGTTCCATCGGCCAGTGGAGCGTCAGTCGCAAGTGACCACTTCGCGGTGGCCGTCTCACCGTGTGGCACGTGCTGCTCGCTTCGGAAGGCAGCTGCGTTGCCGCCGAAGGGGAGGCAGAAGAAGTCGCCCCTCAGCGGCGTCAGAACCGCTGCCGGCATTTCGGGATGCGGCTCATCCTGCCAGGGGCTGACATAATAAGGGCTGACCGAATCAGCACTGTCCTTGCCAAAGGTTATGGGTGCGAGATGCCCGCCAAGCTGGGTGACAGCCAGCGAGACGGTGTCGCTCTCCAGATAAAAACTGGGCTGAGAATGAATGGTACGGGTGGCAGCTGGAGGCATACGGTTGTCCCCTGAGAACAGGCAGAAGGTTTGATCCCGGCCGTCGGACTATACCGCAAGTTGGCCTGGTGTGGCGGCTGCAGAGTTGCCGGCGGGAAGGACTGTGGCTTTGGGTGATCAGCCGACCACGACCCGCGGTGTGGACGGTTCGGCCGCCACCGCCTCACCGATCCGCCAGGCCGTCATGCCCAATTCGGCCAGCTGGTGCTGAATGCTGTCGGCAAAGTGGGGCGAAACCACCAGTACCATGCCGAGGCCCATGTTGAAGACCCGATCCATCTCGGCTGCTTCAATCTGCCCCAGCCGCTGGAGCCAGCCAAATACCGGCGGAACCTCCCAACTGTTTCGGTCAATCTGTATTTGCACGTTATCAGGAACAATGCGGCCCAGATTCTCTGCCAGCCCACCGCCGGTGATATGGGCGATCCCATGGACGACCTGCTTCACGCGGTAGTGTCGCAGCACCGACCGCACCGCCCGGGCATAGAGCCGGGTAGGTTCCAGCAGCAGCTCACTCACCGTCTTGTCATCGCACTCGGGGACGGTGTCGGACAGCGAGACTCCCGCCATCTCAAAGACCACCTTACGGATCAGGCTGTAGCCGTTCGAGTGAAAGCCAGACGAGGCGATGCCGATGGCAACGTCCCCCGACTGAATCTGGCTGCCATCAATCAGGCGTTTGCGCTCCACAACGCCGACACAGAAGCCAGCCAGGTCATAGTCACCCCGCTGATAGAGGTCCGGCAGGATGGCAGTCTCACCGCCGACAAGGGCGCAGTCGCTGACGACACAGCCGTCGGCAATTCCCCTGACGATCGCCTCAAGCAGCGGTGGCTCGTCGTGTGACATCGCGACGTAGTCAAGGAAGAAGAGCGGTTCGGCACCGGTGCAGAGCAGATCATTGATACTCATCGCCACCAGGTCGATGCCGACCGTGTGATGGACCCCAGCCGCCACCGCGACCTTCAGCTTGGTGCCAACCCCATCAGTGCAGGAGATCAGCAGCGGGTCGTCGTAGGTGCGGGAAAAAAGACCCTGCAGCTGCAGTTGGAAGACGGCCGCAAAACCTCCCTCTTTGCTCATCACCCGCGGGCACTGGGTTCGTCGCATGTGCGCAGGCAACCTCGCCATCGACTCCTCGTAGAGGGCGAGATCGACCCCGGCGCTGGAATAGGTTGCTCCGCTCACAGGCTTAATCTTCGCCGGGTTGCCCGGTCCTGCAAGGGCCGGGGTCAGCCCCCGGCAGAAGCCGACTCACTCACCTGAACAGCCTGCATCCACTGCGACTCATCCTCCAGCCTGATCACTCCCAGCCGATTGGGCCGAGGGGCAGCGAAAGCCAACGCCACCAGCAGCAGGCCCGCCGGCCGCCGGGTCTTGCCGGCGACCAGGCACCAGGGTGATTCACTGAAATCGTGCTCCGCAACCTGGAGATGGAGAGCGAGGTTATTGGCGAATCCACCGACGCTCACCTGATTTGGCCAGTTCCTGACGACCGGGGTATCTCGTTCCACGAAAGCCCCAAGGCCCGGCACCAGCGTATCGAGCACCGCCGGAAGCTCCTCGTCGGATGGTAGCTCAATGCGGCCCAGCGGCGCGATGGCGATCGCTCCGAGACGAACCGGCAGATTATGGACTTTGAGCGTGTTGCGGCTGAGTTCACCTAAGGGCTGCGTGGAAAGGTCAACCACCCGCAGTGGGTCGACAAGTGAGATCTCCTTTGGCTTCCGGAACACCTTGACGAGGTTCCGAAGGATCGTCGCGACCACCAGCACTACGACACCTACAGCTATGAGCCGGCCGGTTGAAGTCGTCGTGACGAAATGAAGGGTCCGCTGGAGGGCGGCAACGAGCGTCTGAAGGACTTGTACCATGCCCAAGAGAATAGCAGACGACATGCTGAGACCGCCATCGCTCCGCAATCGATCTGCGGCGGTGTATCATTTTCGCCATGGCAAAAACCAGCCTTCCCAGCAGCAGCCGCCTGCACGCCCAGCAGACCCTCCCGCCGCTCCAGTTTAATTTCCCACTTCCCTACGGGGCGATCCTTCAGCCGGCAGGACCGGATGCGGTCGGGGGCGTTCAGTTTGTCGTCTACAGCCGCTCAGCTACGGCAATGCGGGTTTTGCTCTACGACTCTGTCGATGACCCTGAGCCGTCCGAGGTGATTGCCCTCGATCCGGAGCAGGATCGGTGGGGCGACATCTGGAGCATCTTTGTGCCCGGCATCGGCCATGGCCAGCTCTACCATTTTCAGGCTGACGGGCCGTTCGATCCGGAGCGTGGGCAACGGTTTGACGGCTCGGCCCGGCTGATCGATCCCTACTCTAAGGCACTGGCTGGACACTATCTGCCCGGTTCCGATGGCATTGTTCGGCCACCCAAGAGTGTCGTGGTGGATGAGTCGTTCGACTGGCAGGGAGATCGACACCTGCGGCGGGGGCTGGCCGACACGGTGATCTATGAGATGCACGTGCGGGGCTTTACACAGAGCCCGACCAGTGGGGCCAAGCATCCAGGAACGTATCTGGGCGTCATCGAAAAGATTCCCTATCTGCAGTCACTCGGCGTTACCGCAGTCGAACTGATGCCGGTCCATGAGTTTCCCACCGAGGCGGCCGATGGCGTCCGCGGCGAGCGGACCAACTACTGGGGCTACGACCCCATGGCCTTCTTCGCTCCTCACCGGGGCTATGCCGCTGGCAGCGAGCCGGGCTGCCAGGTGCGGGAATTCAAGGAGATGGTCCGGGCCCTGCATGCCGCTGGCATCGAAGTCATTCTCGATGTGGTCTTCAACCACACAGCCGAAGGCAATGAACTGGGGCCAACCTTTTCATTCAAGGGACTTGAGAATCGGGTTTATTACATGCTGGGGGATGGGGGCTCGACCTACCGCAACTATTCAGGTTGCGGCAACACCATCAACGGCAACCATCCCATCGTTCGCGAATTGATTTTTCTCTGCCTAAGGCACTGGGTTCACAATTATCACGTCGACGGGTTTCGCTTCGACTTGGCAAGCATTCTTTCACGTGACCGCAATGGTGACATCGTTGCCAACCCGCCGATCGTCGAAGTGATCACCGAAGACCCGATGCTGGCTGATACCAAGATCATCGCCGAGGCTTGGGATGCAGCAGGTGCGTATCAGGTAGGGTCGTTCGCGAGCCTCCGCTGGGCGGAATGGAATGGTCACTACCGGGATGATGTCCGCCGCTACTGGCGAGGCGACTATGCCCAGACGGGCCACCTGGCGACCCGTCTGGCAGGTTCCAGCGATCTCTATGGCGATGACGGTCGTCAGCCTTATCACAGCATTAATTTCATTACGTCGCACGACGGCTTCACGATAAACGACCTTGTCAGCTTTCGGGAAAAGCACAATGAGGCCAACGGCGAGGGCAACCGTGACGGCGACAACAACAATTTCTCGGACAACTACGGCGTCGAGGGGCCGACCCGCCAAACGGCCATCAATCGCTTTCGGTCGCGGCAGATCCGCAACTTGCTGGCCACGCTGCTGCTCAGCCAAGGCGTGCCGATGCTGGTCGCAGGCGACGAGTGCCGGCGAACGCAAAAAGGCAACAACAACGCCTACTGCCAGGACAACCCGCTCTCCTGGTTTGACTGGTCATTGGTCGATCAGCATGCCGAACTCGTCCGGTTCGTCCGTCGACTAATCAGCTTTCGGCTCGGGAATCCGACATTGCGGCGGCGGAATTTTCTGCGTGGGGGCAGCAGTGCTGCGGGGGACCTGCCTGATGTTGAATGGTTTTCACCCGATGGCATTCATGTTGACTGGTACGCGGCTGACGCCAGTCTCGTTTGTTTTTTTTCCGCTCCAGATCAGCAGCAGTTGCTGCACGATGACGACCTGTCGGCCGGAGGAACCGCGGGGAACCCGCAGCATGTGCTGCTATTCAGTCATGCCGGTTCAGAGCCGCGAACCTTTCAGTTTCCCGTGCCGGCGGCGGTCCGAAGCCTTCCCTGGCGATCTTTCATCGACACGGCGGCTGCACCCCCGAATGATATCGCCGATCGGCCTGGAAAGCTGATTGACGTCACCCAGCCTCTGGAATTAACCGACCACAGCCTGCTCTGCCTCGTTGCCGACGCCCGCCCCGTAGCGAAACGCCGCATTGGCCAGGGGCGGGCATAACGGGTATCCTTTCAGGACATTCGTGCAAGAGTCGCTCAAGGCGACTCGACGCCTTGGCTCGCCCACCTCACTCGGCTCGTCTGGCATTTGGTTCTGCCAGGCGGGGTGTTCATGCTCCCGGAGTTTGCCTCATGACCGTTCGAACGCTTCTGCACTCACCGTCAATCAAAGCCTCAAGCTCACTGCTGATGCTGACCGTAATGCTCCCGGGGCTGTCGCTCCTCAGTGGCTGTGGCGGCGAGAAGCCAACGCCCCCACCGCAGGCTGCCCCAGCCATCCCGCCGGCCGTGAGCATGGAGAAGCCAGCCGCTGAGAAACCCGCCGCAAAAAAGGACGATCACGACCATGACCATGGGCACGATCACGAGATGCCGAAGACCATCGAAGAAGCCATCGCCAGCCTCAAACAGATCGGCGTAAAGGTTGAAAAGGAGTTGACTGGTGGAAGTGCGGAAAAGGCTGATGACCTCGTGCACTCCGTTGGCCATCTCATTGAGGATCTCCATGAGAAGATTGCAGCTGCCAAGCTTGGCGATAAGGCCAAGGCAGCGGCAAAGGCAGCAGCTGATGAAATCTACGAAGCCTACGACGCCATCGACGAGGCGCTGCACGCTGCCGAAGAAGAGGTGAAGAAGTTCGACTTCAAGCAGTTTGCACCGAAAATCGAGGCTGCAACCAAAAAGCTCGAGGACATGTTTGCGAAAGCCAAGCAGGCCCTCGTGTCGGAGGAGTCGAAAGTCGAAGACAAGCCAAAAATGAAGGCAGAGAAGAAGCCTGAGCCAAAGGCAGAGAAGAAGCCTGAGCCCAAGGCAGAGAAGAAGCCTGAGCCGAAGGCCGAGAAGAAGCCCGAGCCAAAGGCAGAAAAGAAGCCCGAGCCCAAGGCAGAATCGGCTCCAAAGGCAGGGGAAAAGCCGGCTGCTGAGGCTGCGGGCAACGCAT
>CAZKSP010000070.1:0-2735 GCA_964555385.1 uncultured Chitinophagaceae bacterium | reverse complement strand
GAATCGGCTCCAAAGGCAGGGGAAAAGCCGGCTGCTGAGGCTGCGGGCAACGCATCAACAGACGACAAATGACCGATCACTAAATGGTTCGGCAATTTCAAGGAGGAAGAGAATGAGTGCCATTCCCAGCAGCTTGTCACGCGCTGCCTTCAGCTTATTGCTTGTGGCTGGAATAATCGGTGCGACACCGCGGTTGGCGAGGTCCGCTGCGGTCGATCCCGCCGCAGTGCGCAAAGGTTTAGTGCTTGCAGCCGAACCAGCGGGGGCCGTGACCCCGACGGCCGCCAAGGCCAAGTTGGGCACATCGCCGCAGAAGCTGGTAATTGCAGGACAAATCGCCGGCAAGGGCATCGATCCATTCGTGAAAGGAAAGGCGTCTTTTGCGATGGTGCAACTGCCCGATGATCACGCCACGAAGCCGGGGCACAATGCGGATGACTGTCCGTTTTGCAAAAAGCGGCTGGCGAAGGCACCCATGGTTGCCGTGCAGTTTGTGGGGGCTGATGGCAAGGAATTGGCGATCGATGCCCGTGAGTTGTTTGGCGTCAAGCAGGGGGCAGAGGTGGTCGTCACAGGCACGGCATCCTTCAATCCCAAACTGGCCTTGCCGATCATCCAGTTGAAGGGCGAAAGCATCTATATCCGGAAGACCCCATGATAGAAGTCCCAGCTTCCTCGGACCGCTGGGCGTTCAAGGAATGGGCTGTGGTCTGCCGGGCGTTGGTCGCTGGACGGCAGGACGTCATCCTGCGGAAAGGCGGCCTCGTCGAGCCGGACGGGCAGTTCCGGCTGGAGGCTTCTGAATTTCTACTGTTGCCAACGTTCCTCCATCAGTCGGCAGAAAGTATTCTGCCGGAAGACCGTGACCTGCTTGAGAACATTGAGGCCGACCGACCGCCTGAAGGGTTGGCCTGCTTTACTCATTCAGTTCAGGTGACTGACGCATTTGTGGTCGTAGACGAGGCAGCCTTGGCGGGTCTGCGGTCGCGGCACATCTGGTCTGATGCGGTTGTGGCGGAGCGTTTCAACCGCTGGGAGCAAAGGCTCGACGCACTTGTGGTGGCCGTCACTCCCCTGCCCTTCCCCCTGTATTTTCCTTGGCACGACTCCTACGGTGGCTGTAAGTCATGGGTGCAGATCCATGGTGAACCGGTCGATCGGGTTCGGCAATGAGTCCACGAAACGGAGCCCCAGGATGGTGGCGAGATGATCGGGCGTGGCCGCTTGTGGCCTGGGGCGGACTGCTCGTTCTCAGCGGTCTCGTTCACCTTGTCGTCTGGGGTGTGACCGGTGGCCCCTGGGAGGGACCGGTGACCTGGCGGAAGCCGATCCTGTTTGGCATCTCTGGTGGCCTGACCAGCCTGTCGATGGGATGGGCCTGGAGCTGGTTGCCCCGCTGGCGGTTCGACCGTCTGCTGGCCTGCTCAGCCACGGTCGCATTGGTGGTGGAGGTCGGGCTGATCGACATGCAGTGCTGGCGGGGAGTGGCCAGCCACTTCAATCGATCGACCGAGTTCGACTCACTGCTGTACGACGCGATGGGGCTGCTTATTCTCTGGGTGACAGCAGTCATTGTGATGATCACGGTACGGTTTCTCCGCCAGCCAGTAGCGATGCCAGCCGATATGCTGCTGGCCGCCCGGGCCGGACTGATCTACCTGGTAATCTCCTGCCTGCTCGGCATCTGGGTCGGCGTGAATGGTGATCTGCGGATGCAGCAGGGGCTGGCTGCCGAGCAGTTCGGGCGGGCCGGAGTGCCAAAGTTTCCCCACGGCGTTGTCATCCATGCCCTGCAATGGCTGCCGGTACTAGCCTGGGCGGCCACTCGAGCGGGGTTCTCATCGGCGACCCGACTTAGGCTGGTGTCCATTGCTGGCCGGGCAACCGGTCTGCTGCTGATCTATGCTCTGGGAGAAACCTTGCTGGGCCGCCCCCGGTTTGAACCGCCGGCGGGACTGGCGGCGTTACTGGTTGTGGCGATTGCTGGTCTGGTGATTCCGGCCGGAATCGCCGCCGTTGGGCTGGCACGGCATCTGCTTAGGGAGGGGCTCAGCCCGCCACCCCCCGCGCAAGCAGCTTGAGGCCGGCAACCAGCAGCACAACGGCCATCAGCAGACGCAGCTCCCGGGCCGGCAACCGGAAGGCACCGAGTTGTGAGCCCACAATGCCACCGATCAACACTCCAGCCAATAGAGGCAGGCCGACTGCCGGCAGGCCATTTCCGGCGGCGAGCCAGCCGGCCAGTCCGGCAAGTGAGTTCACGAGGATGAACGGTGCCGAGACCGCCGCCACCTGTTTGACCGGCGCGGCGTTGAGGGCCAGCAGCGTTGGCGTCAGGAAGACCCCGCCCCCAACTCCGGTGAGGCCCGACAGCAACCCGAGCAGACTTCCGAGCAGGGCGAGCACCTGCGCGGGATGAGCCCGGTTGGGGAAAGTGGCCTGCGTTGGCGTTGCTGATTGTCGAAAAACTTGGGCAGCCGCTAACAGCAGTACTGCTCCCACGAGCCAGTCGAATGCCGCAGTCGGCAGTTGCAGCCAGCCTCCGAGGGCGGCTGCTGGCACGCTTGTGACTGTCAGTGGCAGCAGCAACTGGCGACGGAAGTGGCCAGCCCGGGTGAATTGAATAGTGGCGACCGTACTGACAACGACGTTGAGGAGAAGCGCCGTGGGACGAATTGTTTGTGGATCGAGCCCGGCGAGACCCATTACAGCGATGTAACCGGTCGCTCCGGCAT
>CAZKSP010000069.1:1559-10477 GCA_964555385.1 uncultured Chitinophagaceae bacterium | reverse complement strand
AAGGCCCGCTTGGGCGAGTGTTCAATCAGGCGGGCACCACCAGCGAGCGTCGACCGAATCGCCCGCAGGCGCTCTGCCGGAGAATACCCGCGGAAGCGAGCCGCCTCCTCAGCTGCAACCTCAGCAGCGGCCGGGAAGTGGAGGTTACTGGGGATCATCTTCAGTCTCCGGCAGGAGATTTTGCCGAAACAATTTTCATGCCAAACTTTAGCAGACCGTCAATAAATTCTGTCGACGCAGGATACTGCGACTGGCAAACCCCGTGTGTTCTCGGATTTTCCGAGGCCGACTTACGCTCGCCCGCATGCGTGGCCAATGGACAGGGAAGGCCCTTCTCCACCGCCCGTTTTCAGAAGATCACCATCAACTGGGTCTGGATGGCGGTGCCGCTGAAGCCGGCCCGGTAGGGATAGAGCGGGTTCTGGGCCGGGCTGCGGAGGATGGAGAGTGCTTCCAGCGTCAGCCGGGCCTGGCGAGATTTCTTGAGGTACCAGTTGACGCCGCCGCCATACTCCTGGCCGGTGCCGTAGTCGCCGGTGACGACGCTAGACCGGCCATAGGCCTCGAGCGTCCTCGGCAGGAAGCACCATGACACGTAGCCGTTGCCCCCCTGGTCATAGACGCTGTTCCGCTCAAAGGGACCGTCCCCAATGAAGTTGTTGAGCAGCCGAAAGTAATACTCGAAGTTCACCGCCCAGCCGCGATACTTCCAACCTGCATCGACTGAGGCCAGGTGATAGCGGAACTGGTCGATCTGGGTGCCGTCACCGAGGGCACCGGGTTTGTTTAAAGGCGTGCCGTCCGAGAGCCGGATCAGCGTGTCTTCCGGATTGCCGCCGACGATTCGCAGTTCCTGCGTGCGGCCGTAGCAACCACCGAGGCCCAATCGCAGGGCCGGGTCGCGGTGATAGGACATGTCGCCATAGCCCAGGCCGAATGGGGCCAACGGCTCCCACCAACTGGTACCGGCAAAGGCCATCGACGTCCCCTGCCGCAGGGTGCCGAGGGTGCCGCCATCGATTCCGTTCCAGATGCCAGCCTGATAGAAGAGGGTGCGGTCGCCCAAATTGCCTTTGGCGAACACACCCGGGCTGAAGCCGGGCCGAAAGAAGGTGTTGGCCATGCTCCGCTCAACACCCATCTGCCAGGCTGGTGCCTCGGGCCATTCGCGAGTGACGAAGACCTGCGTCATGCCGACGGCAAGCATTGCCGCCTCGCTCCACTTGAAGCCACCAAAGCCGATCGGCACGATCGGCGCTCGCAAGCCGTTGTCGGTGGTGCCAAAGATGGTGATATTGTAGAGCAGCCGCTCATCAACAACGTGGCCCGCCGTCGTAATAAAGAACCGGTTGAGGTTGAAGGTGTTGATGTTGGTGACCGGAAAGTTCTGCCCCGTACTGTCGGTCCAGTTGGTGGACGACCGGGCAAACTCGAGCCACCGCAGCTGCACAAAACCACTGAGAGCAGCCGAGAAGGGAAACTCGCCCCGGTCGGCGTCGGTCTCGATCAGGATCGCCCCCTGCGGCGGCAGGATGTCGGTGGCCGGTACGTAACGGGGCCGGGGCATCGCCTGCAGCCGCGCCTCCACCCGCTGGTCGATCAGCCGTTCGATCTCGGCCTGCGAAAGCGGTGGGACAACCACCTCGGCGGGGGTCAGGTCGAGATCGGCCACGACCGGCTCGGGCAGCACCAGCTGTTCATCAGCCCAGACCGGGCCCATGACCGCCAGCCCCAGCATGAACGGGACCGCGGTCAGCCAGACAGGCAGGCTGAGCAACTGATTCTTCTTCACGGCGCGACCTCACCCCGGAAAATACAGCCCGGGGGGCTTGGAGCGGCGGCGCAACACCGCAAGCTCTCAACCGTTATCGGTAACGATCGTGCCGATTGTGAAGCTTTTAGTGGCTAAAGAATCTGGGCAATCTGAAGATTCTGAACGGAAGCATTGGGCTTTTGATGGTCTGCAGGCAACGCAGAACTCTGGGAAAACCGAGCCGCGAGCCGAGGGAATGCGATCTGTGGATCAAAAACGCGAGCTCCCTCAGCTTGCGCTTCGGGCTTCGAAGCATGGTCTTTCTCTGCTGGTGCGAGCGAAACGGCACCAACAAAAGCAACGGTAGGGGCTTTCTCTAGCACGGTGAGGCGGGGTGGGGGATACGCAAGACTCACCTGATAACGATTCCGCCTTTTTCGCCCGGTCCATCGGAAACAGTTATAGCGGTCACCTACTTGTCGTGCCCGGTCGGCTTCTGCTCTTTCTGCAAGCTGCCCAGATAGGTAACGAGATCACGAATCTGCCGCTTCGACAGCTGCTTGGCAATGTCAGCCGGCATGCCTGAAAGACCCGCTGATGTTTCGTCGATGTCGTCCTTGGCAATTACCAGTTCTTTAGCCTCCGGCGTGATGATCCGGAAGGCGTCGGTGGTTTCCTCGCGGACGATGCCCGCCTTCAGCGTGCCGTCGGCTAGCAGAAACTGCACCGTGCCGAACCCCTTCGCGATGACCGCATTCGGGGCGACGATTGATTCCAGCAGATACTCGGCCGGCTTCTGCTTACCGACCTCCGACAGGTTCGGGCCAACTTCGCCCCCCTTGCCGTTGACCTGATGGCACCGCAGGCAACTGGCCGTGGTGTTCTCATGAAAAATCTTCCGTCCGGCGGCAACATCACCACCAGCCAGACACTGCCGCCAGCCGGCCAGGCGATCGTCCGGATCGTCAGTCGCTTCAATGACTTTGACAGCCTCGAGCAGCTGCGGCGTCCCGCGAACATCAGCAGCCTCAAACAGATCGAGCAGGATTGCGGGCGAACCGGTCCCGGCGGCCTGTCGGGTCAGGGCCGCCACCAGCACCTCATCAGCCGGTACTGACTTCAAGGCAACCAGGCTCTCAATCGCCGCCTGCTGTTCACCGACGCTTGCGTCTCGTAACACTGCCGCCAGTTCCACCACAGCGAGGGCCGGGTCGATGTTACCGAGCAGGCCTCGCGCCGCTGAGCGGACGGTCGGGTCTTGATCACGCAGCAGGGTCCGCATCCGGTTGGCAACGGCCTCCTGCTTGAGGCTGCCAACCGCTTTGACGGCGGCTGCCCGCAGGGCTGGCGGCTCCGCACCGCTGTCAAGGATGGCTAACAGCGGATCGACAGCGACGGCCACGTCGTACTTTTCCAGCAGGGCAACAGCCTGCTCACGGACGGCATCCGGCCCATCGAGTATTTCGGCGAAGTGAGCTGCGACCGCGGCAGCCGCCTCGGCTGCTGGCCGGGCGGCCAGCGGTCGGTATCGGTTGGTCACCCGGTCGAGCACCGGTGGCTCGGCCCAGAGCCGCAGTTCTTCGATTGCCTCCAGCCGGAGGGCCTCGGCCAACCGGCCGTCGGCCGCCAACTTGGCCACTCGTTCGGCCTGCTCATGACCTCCCAGCCGAAAGGCAGCATTCATCGCCCGGCGACGAGCGGCATCGGTGAGGTCGTCGCGGCAGGCAAGCGCCGCGAGCGCCGGCAGTTCACCACCGTCCGACTCATCGTGGATGGCCCGGACTGCCGCTGTCACCACTCGCCCGTCCGCATCATCAAGAAACGCGGTCAGCCCCTCGGCCTGCTGCCGACCAAGGGCAACGACAGCGGCCAGCCGGACAGCCGGTCGCGGATCGTCGGCGAGGCTGACGAGGTCGGGCGTCGACGCCGCCGCCGCGAGGCCATAACAGCCGGCATGGCGGAGGACGGCATCGGCATCATCGTTACGGGCCAGCATGGCAATGAGAGCAGGCACGGCTGAAGCGATCTCTGCCGGAGCAACAACCGCAGCAATTCTCGCTATGGCAATCGCCGTAGCAGCCTGTTCGGCGGCGGAGTGATCAGGGCCGAGCAGGCCGAGCAGTTGCGACAGGGCCTCACCCCGCCGGGCGTCACCCAACACTGTTGCCGCCTGGCGACGGACTTCGCTATCGGGATCATTTAGCAGCATCAGTAAGGAACCAGCTTCAATTGCATTCTTCCGCAACAACTGCCCGAGCCCCCAGACGGCATGCAGCCGCGGCCGGAGCGGCCCCGCTGCTTCGGCAGCCACCCGCTCCAAGCGGCCAGCTTGGTTCTGCTCGACTAACGCAAACTGAGCCCGCTGCCGCACTCGGCGATCAGCGTGGCCAAGCAGCCGCTCAAGTTCCGCAGGTGACCGTTGGGCAAAACCTTCCCGGAACAGTGCCGCCACTTCAGCCGATGCGGCAGCCTCTGCCATTTCGCCAACGTAGATCCGGCCCGCACCGATGCCATTCCATCCCTCAATCCAGTCGCTGAGATAGAGCCGGCCGTCGTAGCCAAAGTCGACATCAGTCGCGAGCACGCCCTTGATGAACCAGTCACTGTCGACCAATTCAAAGCTCGCCCCCTTCGGCTTTACCGCGAAGGTGCGGATGCCACTATTGACTTTGCTGCCACGGAAGTCGGCCAGAAAAAAGTGGTCGTTGTATCGCTGCGGCAGGCCGACCCCGGGGTAGGCCACCAGCCCTGACGGACCGTCACCCAAATTGGCCACCGGCGGCACAATCGCCGCTGGCTGCACGGCAGCGGTCGCTTCATCAACGCGATAGGGATACCAGATTCGCTCGCGGTTCCAGGGACCGCGGTCGGGCAGATATTGATAGTGCATCCTCCAACCACTGTCGCCACCTTCAACAACATGCACCCAGCGGGCCTTGTCACCAGAGTCTGAGTTGTTGTCGCCAGTGAACAGATTGCCAAAGTCATCGAAGGCAAGTTCCTGCGGGTTCCGCAGGCCATAGGCAAACTCCTCCAGACCGCTGCCGTCGCGTTCGCAGCGAAAGACCGCCCCGGTCTCGGGCCGGACAAGCCGGCTGCCCTCGGGCGTCAGCACGTTGTAGCCGCGGTCACCAATGCTGAAATAGATCCGGCCATCAGGACCGAGGGCTAACCCGTGCATGTCATGGCCGCGAAAGGCGACCCGCACGCCATAGCCGTCGTGCAGGGCCTCGCGGCGCTCAGCCACGCCATCGCCATCGTCATCCCGCAGTCGCCAGAGTCGAGGGATGCAGGTGTAGTAGACGTCGCCGTCAACGGCGAGCACGCCGGCACCCGTACCCTCCTCGATGCCGCGGAAGCCATCGGCAAAGTCGGCCGCCTCGTCGAGCACGCCATCGCCATCGGTGTCAGTGAGCAGCCGGATGCGGTCCTCATGCTCCGTGTAGGCCGCAGCCTTATCGCCGAGAAATTTTCGGAACATCGCCACGCGTTCCGAAACCGTCGTGAGCGAGAGGTCAGTCTCCAGCCAGTCGCCGTGCTTTCGGTTGTCTTCGACCCCCTTGCTCTGCCGGAAGGTCTCGCAGACATAGATCCGGCCCTGCTCATCAAGGCAGAAGGCGACGGGGTTCGCCACCAGTGGGTCGGCGGCAACGGCCGTCATCGTCATGCCCTCGGGCAGGGTGAAGCCGGCAACGGCGACAGCAGCAGCTGACAGTCCATCAGCCGCAGCCCCCACGCCACTCAGCCCAAGGACCACCAGACCCACGACCATCCAATAATTGAATCGGGAGCGGCCGAAATAGTCCCAAATGCTGTGCATGTCTTTCTCTTTCTTCTGTTACAGCAAAACGCCGCTGTCGAGCGAGCGGGACAGTCCTGCTACGCGTCCAGGCTGCCAGCCATTGGTTCATTACCAAGCCTCTCCATCTGCAGGCTTGTTGCCCTGCACAAGGGTAGGCACAATTCTGAGGTGATGCGAGTCGTCTCGTATCAGTGCGGGAAGTCCTTCAATCCCCCGAACACATCTTGGGTCCTCAATCGCTGCATCCGTCCATGCAGCACGGCACAAGCCTTACCCCACCTCGCGACGGAGAACGTCCATGCCCCAACGACTACGCTCCCTGGCACTCGTTCCTGCCCTCGTCATCACAATGCTTGGCGGCCAGAGCGACGCAGCCGGACCGTTTGCCCCTGCCGATGCCGTCGGAACGCTTGCGGTCGCCGATGGGCTTGAGGCCACCCTGTTCGCCGCCGAGCCGCTGCTGTCGAGCCCGTCAAACATTGACATCGATGCAGCTGGCCGAGTCTGGGTCTGCGAGGTGGTGAACTATCGCGGCAAGAAAGACACCCGCGAGGCGGGCGATCGAATTTTGATCCTCGAAGATACCGACGGAGACAGCAGGGCCGACAAGCAGACCGTTTTCTATCAAGGCCGCGACGTCGATTCAGCCCTCGGCATCTGCGTGATCGGTGACGGCCCTGGCCGGCGGGTAGTTATCTCCTGCGCGCCGGAGGTTTTTATTCTTCATGACGATAACGGTGACTTGATCGCCGACCGCAAGGAGATACTTTTCACCAAGACCGGCCGGCCGCAGCACGACCATTCTGTTCACGCTTTTTCGGTTGGCCCGGATGGCCGCTTCTATTTCAACTTCGGCAACACTGGCAGCGCCGTTCACGATCGTGACGGCAATCTGCTGCACGATCGGTTCGGCCAGCCGGTCAATGACTCAGGCAAGCCCTTTCGCCAGGGCATGGTCTTCCGTTGCAAGCCTGATGGCAGCGACTTCGAGGTCCTCGGCCATAACTTCCGCAACAACTATGAAGTGGCGGTCGATTCATTTGGCAGCATCTGGCAGAGTGACAACGACGACGACGGCAACCGTGGCGTCCGCATCAATTGGGTGATGGAGTACGGCAACTATGGCTACGTCGATGAACTGACCGGTGCCGGCTGGCGGATTCCGCGGACGAACCTCGAGGCTGAAGTGCCGCTGCAGCACTGGCATCAGAATGACCCCGGGGTTGTGCCGAATCTGTTACTGACGGGAGGAGGTTCGCCAACCGGCATCTGTGTCTACGAAGGAGATCTCCTGCCGGCGAAATATCGGGGGCAGCTGATTCATTGCGACGCCGGCCCGAACGTCGTTCGAGCGTATCTGACCAAACCCGCCGGAGCTGGCTACACGGCTGTTGCCGAGCCCCTTGTCGATGGATCTGCCGACCGCTGGTTCCGACCGAGTGACGTCTGCGTTGCCCCCGACGGTTCGCTGCTAGTGGCTGACTGGTACGACCCCGGCGTTGGCGGTCACGGCATGGGTGACACCGAAAAGGGTCGGCTCTATCGCATCGCCCCGACGGGTAGGCAGTGGTCGGTTCCAAAGGTCGATCTGAATTCGGTCGCCGGTGCGGTGGCGGCACTGGCCAGCCCCAACCTTAGCACGAGGTCGACTGCTCTTGAGCGGTTACAGGACGAGCCGGCCGCCGCTGCGGCTCTGCTCCAGCGGGCCTTTGAAAACGCAAGAGACACCATCCAAAAGGCTCGGCTCGCCTGGGCCTGGGGCATGCTGCCAGAGCAGTCTGAGAAGGTGATCGAAAGACTAGTTAATGACAAAGACGACCAGTTTCGCGTCATCGCGGTCCGAATGAGCAGACTGGTGAAGGGTGACACGCTTCGGCTCGTCGAGCAACTCTGCGACGACCCCTCCCCCGCCGTCCGCCGGGCTGCCGCGATTGCCCTGCATGGCAACACCAGCCCGCTGGCCGATCGGCTCTGGACCCGCCTTGCTGCCCATCACACTGCCGGGGATCGCTTTGAAACAGAGGCCCTTGGCATCGCTGCTGATGGCTCCTGGAATAGTCGCCTTGCTGCCTGGCAGCAGGCTGTTGGCGAGCAATGGCGTTCACCCGCCGGCCGTGAAGTTCTCTGGCGAAGTCGGGCCGATGCCACGGCGGGCCTCCTGTGCGAATTGCTTGCCGATCCGGCCACGAGCACCGCCGAGTCACTCGCTCTGCTCCGCGGACTCGACTTTCAGCCAATCGCATCAATGCAGGCGGCAGTGGCAGCGTTGGTTCCGTCCTACGCCGGCTCGCCGGAACGCCTGCCTGTGGTTCTGCCTGAGCTCGTGCTGCGGGTCGGCGAGGCGGACCGCGGCAACACAGCAATTCGGCAGCGAGCATCTGAGGCTGCCGGCATGGTGCTGGGGACCGAACCGTTTGTCGAGATCGTCGATCGGTTCAAGCTTGCCGACCAGGCGGGTGAACTGGTTGCCTTGGCGGCCGCGGCCGGCACAGACCCCGGTCTTGCCATTCGGGCCTGTCAGACTGCAATCGAATTGGCTGGCATCGAACCCATCACCAACTGGTTGAACGCTCATGCTGAGAAAGCTGTCGCTGGCAAAGCCCGGGGCAGCGGTGAAGCAGAACGACTTTTGGAGGCCATCGGGCGGTCTGGCAGGAAGGACGTTCGGCAGTTGCTCACCGCGATTGTGTCCGACGCCAATGCCGAAGCTGATCGTCGGACAGCAGCTGTGCGGGGCCTAGCTGGGTCGCTTGCTGGCGGGAACCAGCTTATTGAACTAGTCAAATCGGATGGACTGCCAGCGTCACTACGACCAGCCGCTGCCGTCGCATTATCAACAAGCCGCTGGGCTGAAATTCGCCAAGCCGGAGCTGAGTTGCTGCCGCTGCCAAAGGCCTCAGGCGGCCAGCCACTTCCTCCACTGGCTGACCTCTTGAAGAAGCGGGGCAACGCCAGTGCTGGCAAGGCAGTGTTCGCCGGTGCCGGCACCTGTGCCAAGTGCCACGTGGTCGCCGGCGTGGGCAAGGCAGTCGGTCCCGACTTGTCGGGGATCGGGGCCAAGCTGTCCAAACAAGCGCTTTACGAATCGATTCTTGCCCCCTCCGCCGCAATCAGCCACAACTATGAATCGTACACGCTGCTCACTGAGGACGGGCGGGTCGTCACCGGGTTGCTCGTTTCCCAAACAGACAAGCAGGTGGTGCTGAAGACGGCCGAAGGCGTTGATGTGACAACACCGACCGCTGCCATCGACGAATTGGCACGGCAGCCTATTTCACTGATGCCGGCCGACATCGCCGTCGCCCTGACCCCCGAGCAACTCGTCGACCTCGTCACCTGGCTGGAAACGCTACGGACAACACA
>CAZKSP010000069.1:0-1459 GCA_964555385.1 uncultured Chitinophagaceae bacterium | reverse complement strand
GGCTTCACCGCTCTGTTCAACGGCGAAGACCTTACCGGCTGGTATGGCTGGGGCACCCGCGACCCTGCTGATTTGGCCGCCATGTCGCCCGAGGAGCAGGCCGATTACAAACGCAAGTCCATTGAGGGCGGACTGCTCGACGCCAAGGGCAATGATAAGGGCGACCACCTTAACGCCCACTGGACGGTCGAGGATGGTGAACTGGTCAACGACGGCAAGGGCCTCTACCTGACCACCGACAAGAACTATGGCGACTTTGAACTCCTCGTCGACTACAAGATGCTGCCGCTGGGCGACAGTGGTGTCTATCTGCGGGGCATCCCCCAAGTGCAGATCTGGGACTCCACCCAGGAGAGCAAGTTCAAGCTTGGAGCCGACAAGGGTTCGGGCGGGCTTTGGAATAACAAGCGGGAAGAGGGCAAGTACCCGTCCAAGCTGATGGACAAGCCCTTCGGCGAATGGAACCACTTCCGGATCCGCATGATCGGGGAACGGGTAACGGTCGAGTTCAACGGCGAGGTCGTTGTTAACAACGCTGTGATGGACAATTATTTCGCGCAGCGAAAGGCGGCCAAGCAGCTTGAAGATGCGGCCAAAACCGGCTTCTTTCCCGACCCCGTCCCGGCTCGCGGACCAATTCAGTTGCAGACCCACGGCAGCGAGATTCGCTGGCGAAATGTCTTCGTCCGGGAGATCCCGCCCGAGGAGGCCAATGCCATCCTCGCCGCCGAGGATGCCGACGGCTTTGTCGAACTCAACAACGGCCAAGATCTGTCCAACTGGCAGGGGGCCGTGGACAGCTACCAAAGCCGCGGCGGCAACATCGTCTGCAAACAGGGGAAGGGAGGCGACCTGTTGACGAAAGAATCGTTCGGCGACTGCCGCATTAGGGTCGAGTTCAAACTGCCAGAGGCTGGCAACAATGGGATCGCCCTGCGGGTGCCGGAAGGGGGCCACAGCGCCCGAGACGGCTTGGAACTTCAGGTGATCGACAACGTCGGCTACAACGCTCGGCTGGCAAAAGCAGGCAAGTCGGGCCTGAAAGACTATCAGCATCACGGCAGTCTGTATTTCTGCGTGGGAGCGAAACGAGGCTATCTACGACCAGCTGGCGAATGGAATTTCCAGGAGATCGAGGTCCGTGGCCCGCGGATCACCGTCACGCTCAATGGCACAAAGATTCTCGATGTCGATTCCGACACGCTTGACCGCAGCCAGATCACAAATCCTCCCAAGGGCCTCGACCGCCGAGACGGCTTCGTTGGGCTAGCGGGGCACAACGACCCAGTTGAGTTCCGCAGCTTCAAGGTGAAACGCCTCAACTGAGCACTGCACCGCAAACAAAAAAGCTCTCCTTTTCGCGACAAAGATTTGCCCAACACCCTAGAGGGGAATGCTATGCGCATTGCCGTTGCAGCCGGTTTGATAGTGATTGGCTTCACAAGCACACCTCGGCTTC
>CAZKSP010000068.1:0-10491 GCA_964555385.1 uncultured Chitinophagaceae bacterium | reverse complement strand
GGGGGCGTTGCCCGGGGCGTGATCCACGGGGCCAGCGACTCAACCGGTGGTGAGCCAGCCCGTGACGCCGTACCGCTGGAGCACCTTCAGTTTACGATCTACCACCTGCTAGGCATCGATGCCAACAAAGAACTCGTCGCCTTCGGCACCCGGCCGATTGAAATCATCAAGGACGGAACTCTGGTCAAGGGCATACTCGCCTAACCGTCCCCCAGTGTGTCAGGTTGGCTTGTCCTGCTGTTCTGCATTCTTCACCTTTTCTCTCACAACATTGGCGATGCAACGACCTTTTTTGGGCTTCCAAGACATCCTGGCAGTGCTATTCGCTGGCTTCGTAGCCGTGATTCCAACACTGACGGTAGCGGGGCAATTCAACAGCCTTGACTCGGTGCGGCCGCGGGTGGGTCAGCGAGGCACGACCGTCACGGTGACGATCAGTGGCTGGTTCTTAAAGGATGCCCGGGAAATCATCTTCTACCGCCCCGGTATCAAGGCGGTATCGATAAAAGAGGTGGGCAAACCCGACGCGAAGAACCCGCCGCTTGAGTGCAGCTTTGAGATTGCCGCCGACTGCCCGCTGGGCGAACACCCCTTCCGGGTTCGAACTGGCACCGAACTTTCGATGGCAGGCACGTTTCAGGTCACCCCATTTCCAGTGGTCGATGAGGTTGAGCACGACAAGGAACGTCAGTTCAAAAACAATGACACGCCCGAGCAGGCAATGCTGCTGGCCGTTAACACGACGGCTCGCGGACGCATCGACGGCCGCAAGGACGGGGACGTCGATTGCTACCGGGTACCGGTGACACCGGGCGGCCGGCTGACTGCCGAGGTCGACTGTGTGCGGATCAGTGACGTGGCCCACACCCACGGTGTGGAGCCCAATGCCTCTGACCTTGCCCTGCGAGTGCTGCGGCCCGACGGACGTGAACTTGCCGCGAACGATGACAGCACCCTGCACATCCAGGATCCGCTCATCTCACTGCTGGTGCCGTCCGACCTGCAGGCAGACCATCTGATTGTTGAGGTGACCCGGTCAACCTTCTCCACTTGGCCAGCTCCCTACACGCTCCATGTTGGCAGCTTCCAACGGCCGCTGGCGGCCTTTCCCCCGGGCGGACCGCCCGGGGAACCGCTACAGGTGCGGTTTCTGGGGGATCCCCTCGGCGAGTTCACCGAAACGGTCTCAATGTCAGACGGCCGGGGAATCACGACCTGGTACGGTGATGCACCCTCACCGCTCCTGCTGCGATCGAGCCCGCTCCCAAACATCGTGGAGCGGCCCGCGGCTGAACCAACTGCTGTACCCCACCTGCCGGTCGCCCTCAACGGCATCATCGCCACAACCAATGAGGTTGACCGCTACCGCCTGACGGTGAAGAAAGGCGACCGCTATCGCGTCCGGGTGTTTGCTGCCACGCTGCTCTCGCCCCTGGAACCCCGACTGCGGATCATGCCTGACGCCGCTGCGGCCGACAAGGCAGCAGAGGTCAATGCCTTCGTCGCCAAGCGGGAAGACCGGGACATCTTTGGCATCTCAGCCTACGGCGGGTCGGTGGTGCGGGACACACTCGATCCGTCCGTCATCTGGGCACCAAAGCAGGACGGAGACTACATCCTGGAACTATCAGACCTGACGGGCCAAGGCGATCCAACCGCGGTCTATCGGGTGGAGATTGAACCAGCGTTCGATTCCATGCACGTCCTGATGCCCTGGACACTCTATTGGTGGGAGGCACCACAGTTTGGCAGTCTGGCCATCCCGCAAGGGAGCCGTTGGACCGTCAACGTGATGCTGAAAAAAGGGCAGGGGACCACGTTCAACGGAGACACCGAAATCATTGCCCACGGTCTGCCCGCTGGGGTCCGACTGCTTCCAAATCGTGTTCCGGCAGACCGCGACAAGTGGCCGATTCAGTTCGTGGCTGACGCTGATGCAGAGCCGGCGGCCCGTCTGGTTGAGCTTGAGGTCCGGCCGGTGGAAGCCAACGTTCCGCTTGTTTCCAGAAATCAGCAAAATCTGCCATTCCTCAACATGCCTGGTGGAGACGCCTGGAAGACAGTGCGACTTGACCAATTTGTGGTGGCCGTAATGGATGAGCCGCCCTTCACGGTGAGCATTGACGAGCCGCCCGTGCCAATCGTCCGAGGCGGCGAGTTGGCGATTCCCGTCCACATTACCCGGGCCGAAGGCTGCGATGAACCGATTGGTGTGCAGTGTGACTGGGTGCCCAAGGGCATTGGGCGACCGCCACAACTGGTCATTCCACCTGGTGAAACAACTGGTGAAGTCGTGCTGTCAGCCGATCACGGGGCACCGCTTGGCAGGCAGCCACTGGTGCTTACCGCCACGACGATCGACCGAGGAGTAACCGGCTGGCTGGGCCATGGCCAGATTCGGATCTCGACAGTCCTCCGCAGCCTTGAGATTACCGAGCCGTTTGTTGAGCTCGCGAGCGAGCCTGATAGCCTCCGCCGCGGGCAGCGGCGGGCCATGGTGTGGACAGTCACCCACAAGACGCCGTTTGAGGGTGCCGCCACCGTGCGGCTGCTCGGGCTGCCAAAGGGGGTGACCCTGATCGAGCCCTTGCCAACGCTCACCCGCAATTCCCGCGAGGTCAGTTTTGAACTGGAGGCGACTGATGATGCCCTGCTCGGCTCCGTTGGTGGCCTGACCTGTGAACTGCGTGTGCCGCTCGACGGCCGTGAGGTTATCCAGCGAGCCGGTCGGGGCACGCTGCGGATTGACCCACGGCTGGATTGATACCCACCGACAACTGCCACTGCCACATCGATACCTGGAGATTTCCCAATGCGTTGGCGTCAGCAGCTTTTCAGCCTGCCGATCGTTTGTCTCTTCCTGGCAACGGCACAGGCTGATACCCCGCCGCAAAGGCCGAGTTTTCGCAACGACGTGATGCCGGTCTTCTTTCGCGCAGGCTGCAACGCCGGCACCTGCCATGGGTCGGCCCGTGGCAAGGACGGCTTTCAGCTGTCGTTGTTTGGCTATGATCCTGCCGGTGATTACCGACGAGTAGTCGACGAGATGGTTGGCCGCCGGGTCAATCTGGCCCTGCCTGAGCAGAGCCTGCTGCTGCTCAAGGCGACCGGCAAGGTTCCCCACACCGGCGGCAAGCTCTTCACGACTGAAAGCCACCTCTACCAGACGTTACTCGATTGGATCGCAGCAGGTGCCCCTGACGACGAAGGCCAAGTGGCCGAGGTGGTCGGCATTTCGTTGTCAGAAAAAAACCTCGTCTTTGAGACCAGCGAAAGTGAGCAGCCGCTGCGGGTGACCGCCCGCTACAGCGATGGAAGCAGCCGTGATGTCACGGAACTGGCCCGGTTTTTTTCGAACAATGCCAGCACTGCCGACATTGACGCTAATGGCGTTATCGCAGCTCACGGGCCAGGCGACACCAACGTTTTTGCCCGCTTCAGCCGCTTCACGGAAGGAGCTGAGGTGATCGTTTTGCCATCGGCCGAAGGATTTGTCTGGCCGAATCCACCGTCCAATACGTTCATCGACAGGCTGGTCTTCGACCGACTGGAAAAGCTGCGAATCATTCCCTCGGGGCTCTGTGACGACGAGACCTTTCTGCGGCGGGTCACGCTTGACCTTATTGCCCGTCCGCCAACACCCGCTGAGTACCAGGCCTTCATGGCTGACCCTGCCGCGGACAAACGGGACCGAAAAATCGACAACCTGCTGGCAGACGAGGCCTTTGCCAATGTCTGGACAACCGTCTGGAGCGAGCACCTGCGGATCGTCGGTGGCAGCTATGCACCGCCGGGAACCCTGGTGAAATCAGCTGATGTGTTTCAGAAGTGGATTAAAAAGCAAATGTGGGAAGGGCGGCCCTTGAATGAATTTGTGGCCGACATGGTGGCAGCCTCCGGCAGCAATCTCACCGATCCACCAACCAATCTCTACACCATGCTGGTACACAGCCCGCGGATCGATTCCAAGGCGCTCGCAGCTGACTTCTCGCAGCTGTTCCTCGGCATCCAGATTCAGTGCGCTGAATGCCATAACCATCCATTCGATCGCTGGACCATGGACGACTACTACTCATTCACGAGCTTCTTTACCGGGATCGAGCGAGTCAACGGCATCGAGCCCCGCGAGAGGCGAATTTTTTTCGACACTGCCTCCGCCCCGGCCAAGCATCTGGTGGATGGCCGACCAATGCCGCCCCGAGTGCTCGGGGGCGAGCAGCCGGTGGCGGCCGGCAGTGACCCTCGGAAAGCCTTGGCCGCCTGGCTGACAGCACCAGAAAATCGCCTCTTTCGAGAAAATCTCGCCAATCGCGTCTGGGCCCAACTGATGGGTCGCGGCGTGGTCGATCCAGTAGACGATATCCGGGTGAGCAACCCGCCATCGAATGAACCGCTCTATACCGCCCTAGGTGATCGGCTGGCTGAGCTGAACTTTGACCTGCGGGGGTTGGTTCGTGACATCTGTCGCTCACGGGTCTACCAGCTTTCAAGTCAGCCCAATGACTCAAACCAGCTCGATGCTAGACAGTTTTCACACCGCCATCTCCGCCGGCTCAGGGCCGACGTGTTACTCGATGCAATTGTTGCAGTGACTGGCCTGCCGCGGCAGTTCAAGAATTTCCCGATCGGCACCCGGGCCATCGAGGTCTATCCTCGAATTCAGGGCGATACCAACAAGGGAACTGCCGGCTGGGATTCTTATTTCCACACCTTTGGCCACGCAACCCGCCTAACAGTGGCGGCAGCCGAAACGAAGCAGGAGCCGACTCTGCCACAGGTGCTGCATCTGGCGGTTGGTGACAGCGTGCAGGACCGACTCGCCAACGGCAAGGTGGTCGAGGAACTGCTGGCCGCTTACTCGACGCCAGAGGACATTATCACGGCCCTGTTTATCCGCACCCTCAGCCGCCAGCCCACCTACGATGAACTGCACGACCTGATTCTGCTGGTAGAAGACGCCCCAACCGATCGGGCGGCCTATGAAGACATATTCTGGGGACTGCTCAATTCCACCGAATTCATTTTCAACCACTAGCTATCTCTGAGAAAACCACCTCCCTTCCAAAATAGGGTGTAGCTTTCCTAGAGCTTATCTGCCCAATCTGCCAGGGCTGACCGACTTTAGGAAAAGCCAACTCCTCGTCCGGCAAACCTGCCGAGACGGCTACTCGCTGGCGTTGGCCACAACAGGGGCGGCGATGAACAGCTTCACGTTGTGGGTGGCACGGCCAACGGCGACCACATCGGGCACACCGTCACCAGAGACATCACCAACCGCGACTGCCTCAACAGTTGTGCCACCAGCATCAAGTATCTGACGACGCCATCCTGCGGGCTCCAAAGGTGAGTGGGCCTTGTTGCGTGCGTAGATCGCCAGGGTGGGCCCGTGACCTGGCGTCTCAGATGGATCGCTCGACCCAAACACGATTTCATCACTGCCGTCACCATCAAAGTCGGCAGTCGCCAGAGCATGACCGCGACTGTACCCCTGATCGATCACGCCACGCTCCCAGTCAGCAGGCCCGTCGCCACGACGGGTGAACACAGACACCGCCGAACCATGCATCGGCTCCACAGCCACCAAGAAGTCGCCGCCATCGACCAGCCGACCTCGAGCAATTTCGCCTGCACCACGGGCGTTTGGCAGCTGAGCCTCTGCCCCAGCGCTGATCTGCTCACGAGCAAACCCGTCTCCTTCGAGTCTGCGGACCAGGTGCAGGCCTTCGCGGCTGGCCGTGATCGTGTCGATGCACCCATCAGCGTCGATGTCAGTATGGAGGTGACCATGCATGCGGTTGAGCTCGCGGTCGAGCACCATGGGCATCCAGCGATCAATCACCGGCTTGTCGGGAATCGCATACGCCGTCAGCGCTACGCCCGCTTCACCGGGAACCGCATTCAGCGGCGAGACCACTAGCTGTGGCTCACCGACGCCCAGCACATCTCCCCACTGCATGCGGTGTGTCGATCGCAGCGGGCCAATGTCATGCACTTTCCACGGCTGCGTGGGATCTCCATTCCGTGCCAGCCAGTGCAGCGTGCCCTCCCGCGGCCAGCTGGCCCCGAGCGCAAAGTCAACCTGGCCATCACCATCAATGTCATGGGCCGCAATGCAGACATTGTCTCGCGGCGTGGTGCCACGGGTCAGGTCGTGCTTACTCCATTTCGTGCCAAGCTCGCCATCATTGCGGTACCAGATGACCGCTTCTTCGGTCACCACGATAATGTCTTCATCGTCATCGCCATCCACATCAGCGAGCGTGACGGCATAACAGACCTCACCCGCATGCGGGTCGAGCACCTGCTCTTCAAAGCCGACCGTCGTCGATGCACCCTCGTCGGCGGCTGCCTCCCAGGTCACCTGTCCCGCTGGCCAGCTGAGAGCCGTGGCGGTCTCGGTCACGTAGCCAAGCCTCTCCGCATCAGTATCCCGCAGCAATACTGGACTCTGGGTAGCCGCCATGGCAATCGCCTGAGGTACATCCAGCACGCGGAGCACATTCAACAGCGATGGTGCAATTGCGTGATCACTGCCCGCTGGTGGCAGGTTGTGCGAGACGGGCACTGCAGCCAGTTCCAGCCGCGCGACGGGCTCTTCAAAGAGACACGCATACACCGCAAGCACCGCCATGTTGCCCACGGCAGAGACTGCCAGCGGCACGTCCTCAAGCCCCGGTGTCTGCTGCAGCCCTGCCCGGATCGCCTGCATTGCTCGGCCAATGTCGTAGGCTTGCATGCCTTCCCAGGTTTGGCCTAAGAGCAAGAACCGGCGGCGGATCTGCACATTTACTTTGGGCTCAGCGTTCCACGCGGTCGTTCCAACACCCCGCGGCGCAAAGAAGGCAACCGCAAGCGGCTTTGTCGTGAGCAAGTCCTGAATCTCGGCCGCCCGCGGACCAAGGGTAGCAGCCTCACCGGCGAAGAGCTCCTTGCGGGCCCCGTCGAGCTGCTCCCAGCGAGCCTGATCGAGCACATCGAGCACCACGATCTCAGGCACTCCGATCTCACCACGGTGGAGCACGACCAACTCAAGCTCCACCTCCGGCTGGCTCTCAAAGCGGTAGCGGCGTTCGACAAGCCCATGCCCTTGACGGGTGCTCAAATCGACAGCGGTCGGCGGCGATGTGGTCTCAGGCCAACCAGCGAAGGTGACGTTCTGGAGCTGCTCACGCCACGCAGTCGTCTGGGCGTTCCAGGCAGCCTGATCGGCAGGTGGCTCAAAAGGCCCAGCCACCGGCACAAAAACTTCGTCGATCCGCGTGTTCAACTCGTCGGCCGGCAGATCTTTAAAGACCTTCAACGCCTTCGGCTCGAAGCGTCTCCGAGCTGCCGAGTCGATCAGCCGTGGGCCCATGCCGAGGTTTGCATCGAGCCACCGAATCGCTGGCATCTGCAGTTCCTGTGTATCGGCATGCCCACCGGAGGTGATCGCCAGCCCAAAGGCATCCGGCTTTCCACCAAGGCTGTAAAGCCTCCGCACCTGCGACTGCGTCCGCATCACACCGTCGAGTGGAAAGATGCGGTCCTGATCGGTGTTGGCCAGCAGCAGGGGACGTGGGTAGGCCAGAGCGGCCACCTGTGGATAGTCCCACCGGTAGGTGTTCACGATGAACATGCAGTCGCAGTGGCCACTGATACAGCCTTCGATCACATGGTCACGCAGGTCGGTGATCCCAGCGACTGGCACAGCCACCTTCACGCGTTCATCAAGCGTGGCAGCCCACCAACTGCCAGCGCCGCCTCCGCTACGGCCGGTCACGCCAATTCGTTCAGCATCGACTTCCGGACGGCTACAAAGATAGTCCACACCCCGCAGGCCGTTGAGGGCCTCCACGCCTGCTGGCGTGTAGCCCCGCGAGGGCCACCACCAGCGGCCTTCGCGATACGTGCCGTGGTGAATGCCCTCGATCTCACCAAGCTGCAGGGTGTCGATCATCAGCACGGCATAGCCATGCTCTGCCAGCCATGCCCCGTGATGCTGGTAGTGCACCTTGTTGCCGAGGCTCACGCCATTTTCCACCACACGTCCGTGGCCGCAGAGATAGAGGACGCCGGGGCAGGGATGATCGGCTGACGCATTCTTGGGCAGGTAGAGGTTCGCTGTCACGTAGAGTCCAGGCCGCGACTGAAAGTGCACTTTCTCAACGGTGCATCCGCTGCCGTTGTCACCGTCGTAGACCAGCCGACCGGTCACCACAGCCGCCAGTTCTTCTGCGGCTGCAGGAGGCACTCCCTCAGCTGGCAGGCCGAACATCTCAAACAGCTGTCGCTTGAGCTGAGGCCGTGCCCGCTCCCAGTCTGCAATCGAACGGATGTCAGCAAGACACCGCTCCTCCAGCCCGCGTGTCTCGCGGGCAAAGTAGCGAGCCAGACTGCGATCAGCCGCCGCAGTCGGAGCTTCCTCTGCCGCAGTCGCTGCAGTCGCCGCCGTCACCACCGTCACCGAAAGGAGTACCGCAGCGACAAGGCTGCGTGTGGGCAGACACAAGGCCAAGTCAGGCCGATTGTTAATGGCTTTCATCCCACCATCCTTTCACTTCACACCCCAGGGCTTCCAAAGATTTAACGTGCTGGAAACCGGTCCATCGCGTCAAATGACAGCATAACCATTAATTGAGGAAATGCGGGGTGTTCAAGCCCCGTGGTGAGAAGGGCCGATACCAACAACAGGTATTGGCCTGACCGACCAGCTAACCTCTCGCCCCCGCGCTCCACGGCCTCCGATGTCCATTCCGTCTTTTCGCAGAATGGCCAGCCACATCGGGCTTGCGAAGGCGGCCTACCGGCTGCACAAGGCAGATCAGGACCGGGTCAGCCGCCAGGCACGTCGGCATCTGATTGAACGCATGGGCAAAATGCGTGGACTGCCTCAGAAACTTGGCCAGATACTCAGCTTTTCCACGGCCCGCGAAACAGCGAATCCGCTCGCTGCGGCAGACTATGCCCTCCTGCAAGAGCAAGGCGACCCGTTCCCGCTTAAGGTCGTTCAGCCTCTGTTAGAAGTCGCTTGGGGCTGTCGGCTTCATGACGTCGTTCGATCAATCGACCCTCATGCCCATGCCGCATCATTGGGCCAGGTTCATTCGGCCGTTCTCAAGGACGGACGACCAGTAGCAATTAAGGTCCAGTATCCGCATATCCATGAGGCCGTTCTGGACGACCTCAAACTCCTCGGCTGGCTCAGTGGCCCCGTCGGGGGCCTGCGTAACGGTTTTAACCTTGATGCCTATCGGGAAGTCATCCTCAACGACATGGAGCAGGAACTCGACTACGTCGTCGAGGCTGAAAACCAACGCAGATTCACCACATTTGCCGCCAGCCATCCATTCCTGCAAGTCCCTCAGGTGATTAACGAGTACTCAACATCCACCGTTCTTGTGAGCGACTGGCGGGAAGGTGACCACTGGCATACTGTCTGCGACACTTGGCCAGAAGAACAACGTCAACAATTAGCCCGCAGGCTTCTCGACTTCTTTCTCGAAAGCCTCTTTGGCCTGGGGATTCTCCATGCCGACTGGCACCCGGGAAATTTGCGATTTCTACGAAAGCCGAGTGGGCCACAGCTGTTACTCTATGACTTCGGCTGCGTTTACCGCCCATCTCGCATAGAGCAGCTGTCGCTTCTCCGCCTGATTCAGGCAACACAGAATGGCAGTGAACCACCTCTTCCACTGATGTTGGCTCTTGGTTTTCAACGTGAATATCTTGAACCGTTCGCTGACAAACTGCCGGCTCTCTGCAAGCTGTTGTTTGAGCCGTTCTGCGTCGACTATGCCTACCCGGTCAGCAGCTGGCAGCTTGGAGAACGAGTTGCTGACATTCTTGGCGACGACCGGCTCAACTTTCGGATTGCGGGTCCGCCGGCAATGATCTTTCTTCTACGGGCTTTTCATGGCTTGACCTACTACCTCGAAGGCCTTCAGACAGACATCGTGTGGGCTCCTCTCCTCAGCAACCACCTTGATCGCTTGGCAACCGCCATGGCGGCAGTACCACTGCCTCCGACAAACCAAACAGGTCGTTCTTTTTCCAGCTTGGCACGCTTCCTGAAAATGCAGGTTCTGGAACATAACCAGACAAAGGTGCAACTCAGTTTCAACGCCTCCAGAATTGACCACCTTGGCAGTCTGCTCGACGAACCGTTGCAACAAAAAATCCACGAGCAGGGCATTGTCTTGGCTGACATTGTTCGGGACGTCCGGCGGCGAGGCTACACTCCGGGGCCCGTCTTCGACCTGCAGGCTGACAACAAGACCGTCAGAGTCTGGCTGGAATGACGGCCTTCGCCATCCCACGAGGGCTGCCACACGCCCCCAGAACTAAAGCGTCAGCGATGTGAGCACTTATCCCCGTGCAACAAGCCGGTCACAGCGTTCGGCACAGCCAGGCAACTTGCCTCTGCAGCCTCGCCATTGTTTGTGTGTTTGTTCCTGATTCACTCGAAATCCTGCCCTCTCCTTGCAACTGTTCTCTTTTCAAGCGGATTGATTG
>CAZKSP010000067.1:0-10510 GCA_964555385.1 uncultured Chitinophagaceae bacterium | reverse complement strand
GAGCGGCTGCTCCGGGGATGGGTCGGGGGTTGGTTCGTGGGTCAGCGGGTGGTCGTTCAAGGGGGCGAGGGAGGTTTCGTTTGATTGGAACAGGGGAGGAGTTTGTGTTGGGCTGATGGAAGCTGCCGATCCCTTCACATCTGCTCCGGCCCCGATTTCCCTAACGGTTTCTTTCAGCAAGTATTTCTCATCGTATTCTGCCCGCAGTTGCGGTCTCATTCCAGTAAGCGGAAGAATCACTGGCGCGATGCTAGAAAAAAGCCCTCTCGGAACAGCCTCGCCGTTCCGAGAGGGCCTGAAATGGTTGCGGGACTTATTCGCCGTTTTTAGCTGTCTGCTGGCAGCCGGCTGGTTTCGACCGTCGGGGTCGGACCGGTGCAGGCCTTCATGAATTCAACCAGATCGTCCTCGTCCTGATCCGAGAGTTTCAGGGGCCGAATCTTCTCGCTGAGATGCTTGCTCGGGTGGCCACCCTTGTCGTACCACTCGACAACTTCCTTCAGCGTCGCCACCGAGCCGTCGTGCATGTACGGTGCGGTCAGGGCCACATTGCGGATTGTCGGCGTCTTGAACGCACCATAGTCCTTCTCGTCCTTGGTGACGGCGAAACGGCCGACGTCAGGCTCCGTCTTGTTCATGCCAACACCGATGTTGTGGTACTTTTCATCAGCCAGATTCGCCCCAACATGGCAGGCCGAGCAGTTGCCCTTCTCAGTGAAGAAGATCTCACGTCCCCGCTTGGCCGACTCGCTCATCGGATGAGCGTCGACACCCGCCTTGGCTTCGGCATAGAGCTTCGCGAGTTCGGGGTCATCTTCAAGATCCTCTGGATCAAGAGCGGCAAACGGCCGCCACTGCTCGTTGTAGTCGTAAGGCGAGGGCGCGGTCACGATTACTCGTTCGAACGCGGCGATAGCCTGGCCGACCGCGTCGATGGTGACGCCGCCAAAGACCTTCTTAAACTGGGCTGCATAGACCGGAATGCCGGCCAGTCGCTTGACGACGCCCTCGTGGGTAAAGCCCATCTCGATCGGATTAGCGATCGGACCGACGGCCTGGGCCTCGAGCGAGTCGACGCGTCCGTCCCAGAACTGCTTGCCCGAGAGGATACGGTTGTACGCAACGGGCGAGTTGCGGCCGCCCGCCTGGTCATTAATGCCGATGCCTGTCTTGGTGTGGGCGGCGTAACCCATCGACGGGTCATGGCAGCTGGCACAACTCACTGTTGAGTCCTTCGACAGCCGGGTGTCAAAATAGAGCTGTCGGCCCAGTTCGATCTTCGCCCGATTCAGCGGGTTTTCTTCCAGGCCAGTGATCTGGGCTGCCCCCTGCGAAAGGCCCAACGGCAGGATTGGCTTCAGTTCAACGAAGTTTGCTGGATCACCAAGCCACTTTTCAATCTGGGACAGGGTGATCGGGCCGGTGCCGGGAACCCCGGCGGTGAGGGACGGATCACCCAAGGCAATTTCGACGGGATCCGCCGCTGCTGTTGCCCCGGTATTTACGAGACTGCACACGACTGCCATGCAAAGGCAGGGAATGATGGTCGAAAAAGGCCGATTCGAAAAAGAACGGTCAACTGTCCTCATGAGGGAGCTCCTGGGGTAGTCGGAACTACAGAAATTGAAGCGTTTCGAAGGTGGTGGGGGCGAAAGCTGTGGGCATCGACGAGAGACCTCCGGGGTCTAGGCAGTTTACGAAAAAGCTGCGGGTGCCGCCTCGTCCGAAACCAGTTGAACCATTCTAGCCCGATCCTCTCAGGCGTCGAATCTGGTAGTCAACCGAAAAAATCGGGTACGCTAATCGGCCTTGAGCGGATCTCGCCCTAGCCGCCATTTCTGGACGGTTGGAGTGGCCCGCCTTGGACGAAAGCCCCCCTGGCAACAGTCCCCGGCCGCCAACTGGTGGCCTCTAACGACGCATGGAGTGGTCGATGAGTCAGATGCCAAGTGACGATAACAACAATCGGAGTGGGTCGGCTGGCGATTCCGCAAATGCTGGTAACGCTGGTGCAACGGGTCCGGTGAGCACCGGTGACGAACTGGCGGTTCCTGCCAACGAATTGTCACAGAAGGAGGCCACGGCCCTGATCCGCGATGCCGCAGGTCAGCTGAAAGATTTTCTTGCCGATCGCCGACGCGAGTCGGAAGAACTCGCTCGTCGCATGACCCGAATGGAAGAGGAAATCCAGCGGAGTGGAAGCTCCGGCCGGTATGTCGTCACGCTCAGCGTTGTCGTCGCATTGATCGCGTTTGTCGCGACCACTGGGCTCTGGCGGCTCACCCGCAATCAGGCTGAGGTCGAGGCCGCCCTGCGACAGACGATGCAAGAGGTGACACTCTCAAGAGAGGCAAGCCTGCAGGAAATAGGAGCAGTGCAGGGAGCGGTTGCTGACAGCGTGGCGAAGCAGGCTGAGGCGGCACTTCGGTTGGAGAAGCAACTGGCTGAGGTCGAGTCGGTCGGCAATCGGAGCGTTGCGGGCATCAGCGGGCTCCAAAAGGAGCTGACCGGCAAGATTGCCGATCAACAGAAAGTCGCCTCTCGGCTGGAACAACGGCTTGGCGAGACCAGCCAGCAGGTTGCGAAGGTGCGCGACGATGTGTCGGAACGACTCAAGCGACAGTCAGAGCTGACGAAGGACGAGCGGGCCCGCATGATTGGCGAAATCAAAGCTGCCATTACCGGGTTTGAAGCCTCGCTCGAGCAGCGTTCGCAGGATTTGGCGAAGCAGTCTGAAACGCTCAAGTCACAGCAACAGCAGTTCACCGAGGCGACGGCCAACGTGAAGGCCGAACGTCAGGCGATGATCAGGGCGGCAACACAGACTGTGAACGCCCAACTGCTGAGCCTGCAAACGATGCTTGATGCACTCGAGCGGGGTCAGTCAGGAAATGAGCCAGCCGCGACAGGTACGGCAGATCCAAAAAAAACTGACAAGAAAAAGAACAGTGCCAAGGATGAACCAGCCTCAGTGATTGCCTCGGCACCCAGGAGCCAGGGGGCCAAGGTGCGAACACCGAAGACTCCGGTTGAGCGGGAATCTAAGCCGAAAGACAAGTCCGCTGCCAAGCCGGCGAACAAAACAGACGATGGATCGAAGCCAAAAGAGCCGACGCCCGCCGACCCGTCTGAATGATTCACTGACAGATTTGGTGACAGCGCAGCAAAGGGCCCGCCTGCTTTGCCAGCAGACGGGCCCTTGGTGTTGGCATGGCTCTCGTTATTCTGCCTTCTTCTTCGGCTTGGCGTTCTTGCCCTTCATCGCTTCACGCATTGCGGTCCGCTCGTCTTCGCTCAACTTGCCGTCGCCATCCTTATCGAACTTCTTGAGCATCTCGGCCTGCTTTTCGGAACCTTTGCCCTTCAGTCCACCAGCCTCGCGACGCTTCTGCATCTCAGCCCGGGCGGCAGCACGTTCTTCTTCGCTGAGTTTGCCGTCACCGTCCTTGTCGAACCGCTCAAGCATCTTCTTCATCCGTTCAGGGTCACGGCCTTCGCCTTTGGCCATTTCTTCGCGCATCTTTTCCCGCTCTTCAGGGTCAAGTTGCCCATTGCCGTTGGCGTCAAACTTCTTCAGCATCGCTGCGCGACGAGCTTCACGGTCGGGATTTTTGTCTGGTGCGGCCCGGGCGGTCAGAGGCAGGGCCAGGACGGCAGTGCAGACCGTGATAATAAGTGGTCGGAAAATGTTCATGGTTCTTCTCCTTGTGAATCGGGTTAGGAAAGTCACGGCGGTGAGTGGCTTGAGAAGGTGTTCACCAGTTGCCACTGAACGTTAAACGACCAAGTCGTGAGAAGGTTTCTGGGTGATTTTGAAGATCGATGTTTGAATCGATGCGAGAAGTCTGACGCGACAGCGACCGAATATGCCGCATGGTTGAGCGAGCGTTCTCTGGTGGCTGCCGGCTCGGGGGCGGCAAAAGTCTCGTCGCGGGGGCGAGGATACGCCCAATGCTCCTCGAGCGTTCGCCAGCCCCCTTCGCCTTGCCAAATGCTGATGCCATGTGGATGCAACGTGGAAGTCTGACACGACAGCGACCGAATATGCCGCACGGTTGACCTCGCGTCAGCAGCCAATGTCCATGTGTTGGTTGCTGTCGCCAGTTTTCGGATGTCAGGAAAACCCCGTCCGATTTCCGGCCGTAAGGGCGTTAATCTGAAGAGGAACCTGCCGCGAAACCACGGATGTTCCGATCGCCATTCTTTCGCTCGTCGCCAGACCAGCCCTCCCGCTGGTGGTGGCGACCGCTTGTCTTTCTGGCTCTCGCCTTCGCGACCGAGCTTGCAATCATGCAGGGGCTGCCGCTGCTGTTGCCGCGACTGCCATGGTGGCAACTGGCTGCCCTTGACGCTGGACTGTTGGCCGTGCTGTTGGCGGCTCCGGCCTGGCTCCTGTTCGTCGTGCCGCTCGAGCGGCTTTCCACCGCTCGGGGGCGGTTGCTGCACCGGGTGTTGTCGATTCAAGAAGATGAGCAGGAGCGGATCTCGCGGGATCTTCACGACGGCATCGGGCAGTCGCTCACGGCCATGCTGATGCAGTTGCGGCTGATGCAAGCTGAGCCGCTGCCGCCGACAGTTGATCGGCAGTTCGTCGACCTCCGGATGCTGGTCGGCAGTACCGTTGAGGAACTTCGCCGCATGGTTCGCGAGGGCCGTCCTCCAGTCTTGAGTGATCTTGGCCTGCAGCCGGCCCTGCAGCAGCGGTTCGCCAGTTTTGGTGGCGACAATGGCTTTTCCATCAGCTTTGAATAACGGTCGCTTGAGTCTCGCGAGGCTCCGGACGCCGACGACCTGCTGGAGCTCCGCAGGCTCTCGCAGGCCCAGTTGGCACTGCTGAAGGTTTGGCTAGCATCGGCACCGAGTGTCGCAGCAACGCCGGCAAGCCTGCCGGCAGCGACCTTTGCCGCCTACGCCGGAACGACTCCAACGTCCACGAGCAGTGGGCAGACAACGAAGACAATCTTCTTTGCAAATCCCGGCATCAGCTGACTGCAGCTGTGGGTAACTCGTCGCGGTCAGGCAGCCCGGCGGGAGTGCTCGGCTGCCCCGGCGGATGGTGGTGAAGCCTTCGTTGCGGTGGGCAATGGTGTCGCAGCGGAGTCTTCCTCGTGCTCATCTGTCAGAAATGTGCCGACGAGACCGTCGAGCATGTCGGGCAACGATGACAGCACGTTGACGAACCCGAGCAAAATCACCCCGTGATGTGCCCCGAGTTCGAGGGCAGAAAGGTCGGCGAAGAGAGTCTCGATCGCCTCGTCGAGGCCGCTGGTCAGCAGCACGACACCGGTGGTGAACTTAGCCCAAGGGCTGTCGGTCACCTTGCGGATCCCGGCAGTCATGGCACGTTTTGCCTGCTGCAGTGGTTTCGTTGAATGCGAATGGGAGCGATGTGTTTTCATGCCATTTATTCGATGGTGCCGCCTGATGCAAAAGGCTGTTGAAAGAGCCAGGCTTGTCCTGGCA
The DNA here is from genome assembly GCA_964555385.1 of uncultured Chitinophagaceae bacterium. GTDB lineage: Bacteria > Planctomycetota > Planctomycetia > Pirellulales > UBA1268 > UBA1268. The sequence goes on along the minus strand of CAZKSP010000067.1, from coordinate 5,047 downwards.
GCCGCTTGCCGAAGCCTCAGCAGGCAACGATTCAAACCCGCGAATACCGAGAAGGAGTGACGCAGGTCAACCGTGGTTTTCCGAAAAGCAGCCGCGGAGCGGGGAGTCGCAGTTGACGATCAATCGGCTTGGGGGCGACAACAACGGGGGTTATCACCGCTTCCCAGCTTTACGAGTCAGCCACCATGCCCGACAACCCTCTCCCTGATTACAGTTTTTGCAAGGGATCGCCCGCGTTTGAGGGGCTGTCGGATGCCGAAATTGCCGCAATTCTGGCGACCGCCAAACCTCTGGAGGTTTCGGGCGGCGAGGTGCTGTTCCGACAGGGTGACCCCGGTGGCACCATGTATGTGATCACCCGGGGCCGGGTGCGGGTGCTGTTGGAGGAGGATGACGGCGAGCAGACATTGCTCAATGTGCTTGACCGAGGGGCCCACTTTGGCGAGTTGTCGATGCTGATCGGGTCGCCTCGCAACGCCACCGTGGCGGCTGTGGTCGACACTGAACTGCTTGTTCTGAGCCACGACCAGTTTGCCGAAGCCGTCGAACACGTACCGCAGTTTGCGGTCAATCTCAGCCGTACTCTCGGCCGCTGGCTCCGCGGGGAACTGCTCGGCAGGCGGCAGCAGGTAATTCGGTCAGTGTTCGGTGTGGTGCAATCGCGTGATGAGCATGCGGCTCTGGCCCAGCAGATGGCCGGGGTGTTTGCGCGTCGTGGGGCTCACCTCAAGGTGGTGACCCATCGTCCACAGGCCTGGCCAGCTGGCCAGGTGCTCGGGGAGCTAAAGGCTGAACAGGACACCGAACGTCTCCGGGATCAGATTGCCGACGCGGTAACTCAGGGTAATCGCGTGATGATTGACTGTGACACTGCCACCGCCGACCCCGAGCTGCTCAGCCAGTGCGAACACCTGCTCTGGCTGTTTGACAACCGAGACGAATCTGTACCTGAGAGTCGGCTCGGCTCGCTCGTCCGCAATCATGAGCGGTTCGCGAGCCATTCGCAGGTGGTCTGGACCCATGAGCGGGGGGATCGTCTGCCGCGGCGGCAGGCTCATGATCTGCCACTGCCGACCGCTGACATGCGGGTGCAGTGGGTGCGAGGTGGCAACGGACCAGAGTTCCGTGACCATGACGTGGCCCGTTGCGTTCACTGTGTTGATGGGCTGGTGTTCGGCCTGGCGCTCGGCGGCGGTGGAGCGAAGGGCATGGCCCATCTTGGTGTCATCGAGGTGCTCAACCGCGAAGGCATCTTTTTCGACAGCGTCGCCGGTACCAGTGCCGGCGCGATCATGTCGGCCGGCTATGCGATGGGCAAGAGTCCCGAGGTGCTGCTGCAATTGATGCTCAAGGAGATGACCCCGCCCGGCTGGCTGCGGGCATTTCCAAAGAATCGTGAGATGTTTCTGCTTTCACAATTTCGGATGGGCTGGATTGAGCCAAAGTTTCGCGAGCACCTGCAGAACGTACAGTTTGAAGAACTATTGTTGCCCGCCTCGCTAGTGACCGTCGATCTGGTAACCGGGCAGGAGCGAATTCGCCGGACCGGCGACGTCGTCTCAGGGGTGATGGAGAGCATCAACCATCCGATCTTTGGCAAGCCAATTCTGCGGGGCGATGAGGCCCTCGTCGATGGAGGCGTGCTGGCCAATGTGCCGTCGCACTGCCTGCGGCGGCAGGGGGCCAACGTGGTGCTTGCCGTCGATGTCACCACCAAACTCTCCAACGACTTTTGTCGCGATCCCAAGCATCCCGGTCGGCTGACCGCTCCGGGCTATTTGCGGACCCTGCTGCGAGTCAATGACGTTTCACTTCGTAGTCTGTCGGGTATTCACCGTTCAGGCAGCGATTATGTGATCACGCCTGACACGTCGGCCCACACGTTCGATGATTTTGCCGCTGGACGGGAACTGATGGATCGGGGGCGAGAGGCAGCCGAGGCGGCCCTGCCGGAAATTAAGGAACGGCTGGTCAAGGTCTATCAGGCAATCGATTCACCCAGCCGCTAAGATTCTGCCGAAGAAAACAAGGCCCAATGAAGGGACGGGTTCGTTCTTGCATGGCGGTGCCATGTGTCGTATCAAATCGTTCGATTGCCAAAGGGGTTTGCCGTTCACTTGTTCATTCAGAAAGACCAAGAGGTATTTGATGTCAACGTCTCGCCGTCAGTTTCTTCGCACGACGTCCCTCGCCGCGGCGGCGGCCGTCCCCTACTTCAGCGGGCAGTCACAATCTCTTGCCGCCGCGACTGCTGCCAAGAACGATCGCGTTGCCATTGGGTTGATCGGAGCCGGTGGCATGGGCAATGGCAACCTTCGGTCTGCCGCTAAGTGGATCGATGTCATGGCCATCGCTGATGTCGATCGTGGGCGTGCCGATTCGTCAAATCAGTCTCTGGCTGGCGGCAAGGCTCAGGTCTACGAAGACTATCGAGCGATTCTCGACCGGAAGGACATCGATGTGCTGCACGTCGCTACGCCAGACCACTGGCACACCAAGCCTCTGATTGAGGCGATGCTGGCTGGTAAGGACGTCTATTGCGAGAAGCCTCTGACGTTGACGATCGATGAGGGCAAGTTGATCCGCAAGGTGCAAAAGGAGACCGGCCGGATTGTCCAGGTCGGCACCCAGCAGCGGAGCCAGTTCAACCTGTTCGTCAAGGCAGTTGCTCTGGTGGCCGCCGGTCGGGTGGGGAAAATTAAGAGGGTGACGGCCGCGATTGGCGGGGCTCCCACCTGCGGTGCTCTCCCTGTTGCCGAGGTGCCGAAGGAACTCAACTGGGATCGCTGGCTGGGCCCGGCTCCTGCGGTCGATTACCGTTTCTTCCAGGGGCCAGCCACCAAGGACAGGAACGGCAACGAGCGCCGGCCCCGGCCGAACACCAACTGCCATTACGAGTTCCGTTGGTGGTATGAGTACTCCGGTGGCAAGCTGACCGACTGGGGGGCGCATCATGTTGACATTGCCGCCTGGGCCCTCGAGCAGGCTGGCCAGGCTGGTGAAAACGGTGGGCCAACCGGCATCTCAGGTACGGCCGAGCACCCAGTCGCGTTCAAGGACGGTATGCCGGTGGAGCGGGACCGCTACAACACGGCGTCAGCGTTTCTCTTCAATGTCAGCTATCCGGGCGATGTCGAACTGGTCATCCGGCACGACACCGACAATGGTGTGACCATTGAAGGCGACAAAGGCAAAATCTTTGTCAACCGAGGTCGTCTCACCGGTGCTCCGGTCGAAGCCCTTAAGGATGACCCGCTGCCGGAGGACGCCATCGCCAAGACCTACAAGAACCTGCCGATGGTGGGCGATGGCCGAGGCGCTCATTGGGCGACGTTTCTGCACTGCGTGAAGACGCGGCAGGAGCCAATCTCCGACGTGCATTCGCACATGCGGGCTCTTAACATCTGTCACCTTGCTGGCATCAGTGCCCGGCTAGGCCGCAGCCTTGCCTGGGACGCCAAGTCCGAGCAGGTCACTGGCGACAGCCAGGCCAACGCCATGCTTGCCCGGCCCTACCGCGAGGGCTATGCGATCGACATGGGCTGAGCCCGACGCCCGTCCGATGCCGCTGGTCAGGCCACCAGCGGCATCGGGCAGTCGAGTGTCGTGGCCACGGCTCGCAGCAATTCGAGTTCGCGAGGAATGATCTTTCCGTCAGCCGCTGCAGTTTCGGCCAGACCCCGCACCAGTCTGGCCTTCGATTTGGCGGAAAGCCGATCGAGGGCGTCAATCGCCTTGTCGAGTCGGGTGAAGATGCTGCGATCCCACGGCTGGAGCGTCAGGTTTTCGAGTTTGGCCGCCTCAGCCCCCCGCTTGAATGCCGTCTGCACGGCTTCGTCACCGCCGCCCCCGGCGTGGGCTAACGCCGACAGAACGGCCGACACGTCTGCCGGAGTGGCCCGCCGCACTCGATTGCGCCGCTGCCGCCCAAAGTGCGGGTCGAGCACGTGCAGCACGACCTTCTGCAGCGTCCATTCGAACAGACTCAGCCGGTTGTCGGCGGCAGCAAGGGCATGGACATTCTCACGGAATCGCTCGTACTGCTCTGGCGACAGCTCCTTCAGCGGTCCCAGACAGATATCAACCAACGGCAGCCGGAGTTCCCGTGGCAGCTTTTTGGTGAGTTCGTGCAGCTGTGTTGTGATCTGATAGACCGCCGGGTCGGCTTCAGCAGCCAGTCGCTCGAACTGCTGCTGGCAGCTGGTGAAGTCAGCGTCAAGCAGCAGGGCATAGATCACCGCCCGGGCTCCAAAGGGCTCGTGAGCCGCCTCGTGAAGGGCGACGGGCAGCGATTCGAGCAGGTCATGCGACCGGGCAAGCTGTGTTGGTGTCGGCCGCCCGATCGCCTCGAGGGCCTGCTCGGGCGAGGGTGATGCTGGCGGAACTGGTTGATGTGTTGCCGGGACCGGTGCTGACTGGCCGGAAAAGCCCGACACGCCGGCAACGGCGACTGTCGGGCCACTTGGTTGTTCAGCAGCCGCGACGGCCTGCTCGGCTTTCCAGAACCGATCGATCCGACTCACGCGGTCGGTCAGTGGCGGATGGGTGGCGAACAGAGCCGAAACACCCGAGGCAAAAAACATGTGCGAGGCTTCAGTGGCTCGGGATGCGGAAATGTGTGACCCTTGGTTCAGGTTGCCGATCCGTTTCAGGGCCCCGGCAATGCCGTAGGGGTTGCGAGTGAACTGGACGGCAGATGCATCGGCGAGATACTCCCGCTGCCGACTGGCCGCCGCCTTGATCAAATTGCCGATCAGCGTGCCAGCAAAACCGACTGCCATCAGCCCGAGACCAAGGGCAATGAACGGAACTGCGCCGCCCCCCTTGTTGTTGCTGCTGCGGCGGCTGCCCGATGAGGCGGCAAGCCGCAGCGTGTAGTAGCCGATCAGCCCGATCAGCAGGATGCCGTGGATAATCGCGATCAGGCGAATGTTCAGCCGCATGTCACCGTTGAGGATATGGCTGAACTCATGGGCGATGACCCCCTGCAACTCATCGCGGGAGAGCTGCTCGACGCATCCACGGGTGACGCCGATTACCGCCTCGT
>CAZKSP010000066.1:0-10577 GCA_964555385.1 uncultured Chitinophagaceae bacterium | reverse complement strand
AGAATCAGTCGAGTGACAAGCGGGTGCAGGAGGCGAAGGCTCGTCTGGAAAAGGCAGAAAAGGACAAGTTGGCGGCCAAAAAGCGGCTGCTTGATGTGCCGCCGCCGCCACCTCCGCCGGACGACGAGGACATGGCCGACCTAAAAAAGCGGCAGCTTGAGATCGAGGAGTTGCTCAAAGAGATCAAAGAGGTCGAAGGCAAGATTGCCGAACGAAAGAAGGAGCCTGAGCAGTCAATTACGATCTTGCCGGCAAATCGTGGCGGTGGGATTCCCAGACAGCCGATATTTGTTGAGATCAATGCCCAGGGCGTAGTGATTCAGCCCGATGATAAGAATTTCAAAAAAGTGTTTGGTGATGAAAAGCCACGGTCCATTCCGGTCGATAAGGTCGCAGGTGATCCGGACTTTCAAAAACTATTGAATCACGCATTGACTGATAAACGGGCAATCATCACCTTTCTGCTGCGTCCCGATGCCATTGGGAACTATGGAAAGGTTCGTGGAGTGGTTGCTGGCTTTGAAAAGCAAAATGAGAAAAAACTTGTGGAGGCTATTCTGCCGAGCGGCGACAAGATCTTGCGGTCACTGAGTGGAAAGGTGCCACTCCCGGGTGAGGGCGTTCTTGATTTTTCAAAGGCAAATTGACCCTCTTTGAGATATTTCGGAAAAATTGCTTGGCAGCGGTGGATTTTCAATTGAAAGTTAGTAGTGGGAGTAACTGGGTGTGTCGGGCTTTCCTGCGAGAGATGAAAGCCGATCCGGTTTCCTGATTTGAGGAGGTGATCATGGCTAGGCGACGTAGCAAGACATCTGCCACTGGCGGCAACATGGACTCGCTGCTTGATGCCCTCACCAACGTGGTGGGCATTCTTGTCATCGTGCTCGTTGCGGTACAGATCTCCAGCCAGGAGGCGGCTAGGCGAATGGAGGAGATGATCGTAAAGATCGATCCCGAAGAGCTGAAAAAGATCGAGCAACAGGCTCAGGAAGCTAAAGCCAAAATCGATCAGGTTACCCAGGCAATCGCCTTGGAGAAGAAACAAGAGAAGATTGACCCTGAAAAGCTTCTTCGGGCACTTCGTGACGATATAGAGGCCGCTGAGAAGCGAGCCAAGGCGGATCGTATTGCCGCCGAGACAGCCGAAAAAGCAGCTGAAAAGGCCAAACTCGAAGCTGAAAAACTTCGTCAGCGACTGATAGCCCAGCTTGCAAAGCTTGAGGAAGAAGCCAAGGAATACACCGTCGCCCGGGATGATCTGATCGCGCAGCTGAGCAAAACCAAAATACCCGTTCCGCCGCCTCCGAAGGAGGTCCGGCCTCCAACGCCGCGGCCACCGATGATCGATCCTCAGACCGGCCGGGCGCAACTGCAAAAGCGCGATGTTTTTGTCAAAAACGGTCGCGTGATTCCGGTTATCGATCCCGGTGATGAGATGGCTAATGCTGTGAAGAACAGGATTAAGTACATCATTGCGTCGCGGAGACTTCCGGTTTCAGAGGATAACTGGCTGCCAAACGCCCAAGTGGCCAATGTTGTAATTGAGGAGTTCAACAAGAACCCGCCTCAGCTGAAGAATTTTGAAGCCAAGCTCAGATTACAGGGGACAAGTTTGCAGGTTGATCTGACACCGACGGAAGAGGCAGGAGAGGAGCCCCAGCAGGCGATTCGTGGCTGGTTTCGCCGAACCGTGTTCGGGACGCAGCGGAAGTATTACCTTAACTTCCAGGTTGCGCCCGATTCATTTGAGGAGTACCTTGCTATCCGCAAGGTGATGGACAACGAGCAGTTTTTTGCGGGCTGGCAGCCCCAGACGACCTTCAACTTTGCGCGAGGTTCTGGCTTTAACGCTGGCGAGAAACCACCACCACGCACGGGTCCGCCCCCGCCACGGAAGCCTGGCACAGTTTCGAACGTGCTGGATTAAGTTGAGGATGGTTGGCGACCTCGGCGGTCCCATTTTCAAACTTTCAAACCGGTTGATGCGGTGGCGACACTGGTCGGGATATAGTGCCACCGTCTTTTGTGGTTTGTTCTTGATCGGCTCTGCTGGCTGTGGAAATAACCAAGGCCAGGTTAGTGGCGTTACCGGTTTCTCGATGGCCCCTGGAGTGATTGCAGGGGATCAGATCTGTTGGCAGCCATGCCGCTCGGACGTGCCGGAGCGGCTGGCGAGAGTCATTTGTGTGTCACCCGATCATGGCCGAGCCCTCAAACGCCTGATCGGATTCGGCGGAGAGCAGATCGACTGTCAAGCAGGTGAGTTGACGATTGACGGGAAGCTGGTCGAAAAGACCCCACCCCAGCTGGCTGAACTGGCAACAGTGGTCGCCAGCGGGGCTGCTGGCTGGGCGGCCCAATCGTCTCAGTGGCAGTCCACTGGCGATCGCTGGAGTTGGACAAGCGGGACAGCCAACCACTTTGCCTGGCTCAACTTTGAAAGAACAGCCGCGGACAGAGGTGCCGCTGCCGGCCCAGGTGTTTTTTATGATGACTCACCTTGGCTCGATGGTGAGCGGAGACGGCTTGAGGTGGTCGCTGACGTTGGGCTCGCAGCAGTGCTTGATCTGGCAGCCGATGATCGGAGTACGACTGAAGTCGTTCTGGAAGTCGGTGGTTTGGCGGCACGGCTTGTTCTGCATGGTGGTGGCCGCATGGCCTGCGTGGCAGGTTTGCTTGATCGCCGCTTTGTGGTTGCCGCCTGGTCACTGTCAGATGGTGTCGATGCAGCGCCTCTGGTAACAAAAAATTTCTTGGGCTCGGATAGGCAGCTTTTTCCGGCAGGTCTTCCCACACAGTGGCAGCAGACAGTTCCGATCGCAGAAGCTACTCAGCCAGCGCCGATGAGGATTGGCATTCAAGCCATCAAAGGAGCAGCGAAGGGCATCATCAGCCACCTTGTCGTCTGGCGGGATGTCTGCTGGCTGCCTCATGGACCACAGACCTGCTGGGACGTGCCCCCCGGCAAGATCTTTGTCCTCGGTGACTGCCCCGCCGCGAGCCGTGACAGCAGGCAGTGGGGGCCACTGCCTGCCAGAGCCATCCTCGGCGAGGTCATCCCTCCCGCCAGCAAGCGGTAAGGGCCTATCGCCGCGGGCAGAGTCGGTCGGCCTCGTGCAGCACTATAAGTGAGTCGGCTTGTTGGATCAGCCTGTTCACTGCATCCGGACCGTCTGCATGGCCGATATCGAGATCTTCAACTGTTTCTTCATCAAGGCCTGAACAGAGCACCAGCCGGCGGTTGCCAAGGGCCCGGGCGAAGAGCGAGGTCTGAAGGGCTTCGCCAAGGATCAGTGGGTCATCTGAATCGGCGGCGTCAGCCGTGATGGCGAAAAGCGATTCCCCCCGCCGCCAACTGGTGAAAAGACCGTCAGGAAGGCCGGCCAGACTGCATGCCACGCAGATGGTGCCGTCGGGGCGAGTGGTGCGGGCCGCCGCAGCGACGGCCCGAGTGAGCGTGGCCAACGTGCAGTCCGGCGTATTGATTCCGGCAATCGTCAATGCAGCCTGTTGCGGAATAGCCGGTCGCCAGGCCTGGGCGAGCTTTCGGCTGTGACGGGTGCTGTCGGCAGGAAAGCCGAAGGTAAATCCGGCCACCAAATCCCCACATCCCGGTACCAGCCGCAGCGAAGCCAGTAAGCCCAATTGATCCGTGACGGCAGTCGCCAGGTTTCGCCAAGCCTCCAGGGTGGGCCTGCGGGCATTGAGCAGTGAACGCATCATCGTCAGGCGGCGATCCTGCCTGCCGAATCCGGGCCAGAGTTCACCTGCCGGAGACCGGCCACTGAGTGCCGGGTCGATGCGAAAGGCCTCGACTGCGATGACGACATCGGCATCGACCAGTTCGCGGGCGAGATGAAGCGGTTCACCCTCGGCGTCGGCGAGCAGGTAGGCGGTCTGCTCCTCTGTTTCCGGTAGAAAATGGTGTACTTTTTCAGCCAGGCCAGCGGGGAGGGCTGGTAGGCTCTGATCAGGGCCGAGCAGATCGAGTGGCGGGGCGACCAGCATTGAGATATCGGCGGGCACTACCCCGCCGGCTGCAAGGCCGTCGGTAAGAGCCTGCGATACTAATTCCAGGGTCGTGCCGCCACCTGGGAGATCTGCCGGCAGCGCGATCACCACCCGATCACCGGGGACAACATGCTGGGCAAGTGGCGGGCCGCTCAGAGGCCGGCTGAGTGTTTCAGCGAGGGCAATTGCTCCCTCAGCCTGCGACAATCCTGCTGGCCCGCGTAGGTTCGCCACGAGTTGTGACGAGGAAGCGGCCAAGGCAAGTGGGGTGGCGGCGGCGTAGTCGAGGTCGATGTTCAAGAGGGAACACTGCGGCAGAGGCTCTTCACGATCCTCGCAGTGTATGGGGTGGCCCCCTGCCAGCGAAACAGTTGCCGTTTTTTACCGTGTTGTTGCACTGTTGGGGATGAACGGCGTTCCCGACAACAGTTCAGAAATCACTACCGACGACTTCGCCACCGGCACGGGTCGCAAGTGCTTGAAAGACCGACTCCGTCATTGAGTTGGAAATGAACGCGACGTGGCCGTCGGCAAACACAACATTCATGCCGCTTGGGTGCTGGCTGTAAAAATCTTCAAAATGGGGGTCCGCAGAATTGAACATGTGCTCACCGACACCGACAACACGCGACATGGCGGCACTTTTGCCTTCAGCCATTCCAATCCAGAGGCTGCCCCCCATGCGACTGTCACGTTCGCCGATGGCGATCGTCTTGCTGAGACCGTCAGTGAAGTGGCGGAAGTAAATTCCCTTGTCGAGGCCGGTGTTCGCCACAAACGTGCCGTCGCCCTCGCTCGGTTCAACTCCGCCGTGGCTACCACCACCGCCATGGTCGTGTTCCATGTGTTCCGCCCCAAACATTCCGGGGTAGTTGCTGCGGGCATACTGCTCCGCCCCTGGTGTGACATCAGGTGCCTCATCGTCATCATTGCTCCCCGCTCCTTCATCACCAGGAAAGAAGAGCTTGTCGGTACCGAATGAATCCGAAGGGCAGAGAAAGCTTGGGATGACCGAGATTCGAGCAGTGGCATTGTTGGCATGCCCAACCGCCTGATTGAAGTCAATGCCGTCATAGACGGCGTTCTCCTCCATGAAAGGCAGAATTTGGGATGCCCAGCCCCAGCCGGGGCCTTCGTCACCATGAATCTCGCCACTCTCATACTCACCAACCCAGCCCGTCGGGAGCCGCTCACGATGATTGTGGGCATAGTTGTGCAGCCCCAGGCCGAGTTGCTTCATGTTGTTCGAGCAGGCGGTGCGGCGGGCCGCCTCTCGGGCCTGCTGGACAGCTGGTAGTAAAAGGCCGACGAGCACGCCGATGATTGCGATAACCACCAGCAGTTCGATGAGGGTGAAGGCGGCCCGGATCGACTGCGGGCATGCGGCGACGTTTGGAAAGGGGTGTTTCGTCATGGCAGGGGCACTCCGGAAGAAAATCGATTGATCAATGAGGTCAGATGCCGAGGGCCAGGCCCCAGCCGCACATGCAACTCAATTGCGTTATTGTCGATTATTGCGGTCTTGTCAAACGATTTCCAGGAATTTTCGCAGGCCTCATTCTTTGCGGCAACAAAAGTCTGAAATTGATGACAAAAAGCAGCTGCTCCCCCTTTCGCCGGCAGGTTGACGGAGCCATTGCCGGCAGGCTTTCGCCAGACCCTACGTGCTGAGCGACCAGTTCGTTCGTTGCAATCCCCACGGAGCAATTTCTCGCTGCCGCTCTCATGCGGTAACCGCTCGTGGTCGATGCCACCCGTTGGTGGCGATGCAGATCGCTCGCACACAGTCACCACCGACAGCGGTCCGCATCGAATGGCGGGCAGGCTTCCACGAGGAGAGCCAGACCAGGGGCATCCATGCCGTTGTCAGCATCATGGGGAAGTCACAGGGAGTCGAACCGATGAGCCATCTGCTTCAAAAAACGCAGCCATTCCGTTCCCACTGGTGGCATTTCGGCTGCCTGCTCACCCTGCTCGTGCCACTGGCAGGTTTCACTGCTGCAGAAGAGGTCGTTTTCGATTCAGGCCCGTTGACCTTCGACAGTGGCATGTCGACCACCGCCGACTGTGACTGTCAGGCCGACCGTCAACCACCCTGGCATGGCAGTGTGGCGGGGCCCTGCTGCAACCGTCCCTGCTGCCCGCCCCCCAACATGTTTCATGCCGATTCCTGGGGCCAACTGAGAGCGAAGGAAGAAGCCAAAAATCATTGCCTGGAACTGCCGCCATCATTCCCTCGGTTCAATGGATGGCGGAAGGGCTACATGCCTTCACCGAAACCCATTGCCCTCCCCCGCTGCCGCCATTGCGGCATGCCTGTTCAGCCCGGTATGTAGCCTCGGAAGATCAGTGGTACCAGCAGCACCACCACGGTCGTCACCACAATTGCCCCGGCGATATCGAGGAGAATACCGGCCTTCATCATGGCCCGCAGGGGCACTCGGCCGGTGCCGTAGACGATCGCATTACAGGGTGTGCTGACCGGCATCATAAACCCGAGGCTAGCTGCCAGGGTTGCGGCGACGGCGGCTGTCAGGGGTTCGCCACCAGAGGCGGTCGCCAGAGCGATCGCAACGGGAACCACCATGTTGGCGCTGGCAGTATTACTGGTGAACTCACTGGTGAAGACAGCCACGACGGCAGCGGCGGCGATCAGTAGCCAACTACCGCTATCCTGCGGCAGCCAGCCTGTCAGGCCTTGCCCTACTGCCTCGGCCAAGCCAGTCTGAAAGGCGAGTGAGCCGATGGCCATGCCACCGCCGTAAAGCAAGATAATGCCCCAGTCGATTCTGGCTGCCTGCTGCCAGGTAAGCACCCGGCCGCGGTGGCCGGCTTCGGTCGTTTGGTCTCCAGGCAGGATGAAAAGCAGCATGGCGCCAAGGATCGCCGCCACGCCTTCGGGGACATGCCCTCGAAACCACTGAGATGCCGGGTGGTCGGCTCCCACAAGGAGCGTGAGCAGGCCGGGAATCACCCAGAGGCCGACGGTCACTCCAAAGGCAACCGCCGTCGACCGTTGCGCAACTGTCCAGCAGCCCAGCGTTTTGCGTTCATTGGCCACCAGCTGGCTCATGCCCTCAATCTGGCTGACACCCGCCGGAAAGGCGAACGCCAGCAGCAGCGTAGCCAGACCGATCAGGCAAAGGGCAACCGGTCCACCCACGAGGCACCACTCGAAGAAACTCACCTGGATGCCGATTTGTTCGCGAATGAATGCGAGGCCGATCACGTTGGGAGGCGTGCCGATCGGTGTGGCGAGGCCTCCGATTGAGGCTGCAAAGGCGACTGTCAGCAGGAGGCCGGTGGCAAAGCTGGGGGCCGGGCTGCGGCCGGCTCGCCGCCCCGCCTCCTCCACTGCCTCGAGCATCCCAACCACGATGGCGACCATCATCGCCGTTGTGGCGGTATTTGAAATAAAGCCGCTCACTCCTCCCGACACAACGGCAACCGCCAGCATGATTCGTACCGGCCGTTCACCAACAAATGGTAGGGCGAGCACCGCATAGGCCAGCCGACGGTCGAGACGGTGTACCCGAATCGCCTCGGCCAGAATGAATGACCCGATGAAAAGAAAAACCAGCGGCTTTGAAAATGAGCTGAAGACCTCAGACGCCGGTGCGACTCCTGCCACCACACAGGCTGCGGCTGCCAGCAGGGCCGACACCGGCAGCGGCAGCACTTCTGTCACCCAGAGCACCACCACGCTCACCACAATCCAGGCGAGCGCGGTGGCTTCGTAGGAGAGTTCCATGCCGAGTTCCTGCCGATGGCGATGGTGCTGCCGGCTACGTTATTTCAGCGCGGCCTGGGCTGCTGCCAGACGGGCCACGGGCACCCGGAAGGGCGAGCAGCTCACATAGTCGAGCCCGATCGCGTGACAGAAGTGCACTGAGTGTGGGTCGCCACCATGCTCACCACAGATGCCCAGCTTGATCTTCTCGCGGCTGCTGCGGCCCTTTTCGACAGCGATCTTCATCAGCTGACCGACACCAGAGACATCGATTGAGGCAAATGGATTGGCCTTGAAGATGCCTTCGTCGGTGTACTTCGCCAGGAACGACCCCATGTCGTCACGGCTCATGCCGAGCGTCGTCTGGGTGAGGTCGTTGGTGCCAAACGAAAAGAACTCCGCCGTCTCGGCAATTTCATCGGCCGTGAGTGCTCCTCGCGGGATCTCGATCATCGTGCCAACGAGATACTTGATCTTCTGGCCGGTCTCCTTCTGCACCTGTCGAGCCGCTTCGTGGATCACCGCGACCTGATTGTCGAGTTCCTTCTTGAAGCCGACCAGCGGCACCATGATTTCCGGTGCGACCTTGATGCCGGCCTTCTGCACCTTGGCGGCAGCCTCGAAGATGGCCCGGGCCTGCATCGCCGAAATCTCGGGATAGCTGATCCCCAGTCGGCAGCCACGGTGGCCCAGCATCGGGTTGAACTCATGCAGCGAGGCCACCCGCTTGGCGACCACGTCGGGCTTCAGCTTAAGCTTCTTGGCCAGGTCGGCCTGCGACTTCTCGTCATGTGGCACGAACTCGTGGAGCGGCGGATCGAGCAGCCGGATCGTGGCTGGTCGGCCCTCAAGAGCCCGGAAGATGCCCTCAAAGTCATCCCGCTGGTAGGGCAGCAGTTTGTCGAGCGCTGCGCGGCGGGCCTCTTCTGTTTCCGCGAGAATCATCTCCCGCATCGCATCGATGCGGTCACCCTCGAAGAACATGTGCTCGGTTCGGGTCAGGCCGATGCCCTCGGCACCGAAGGCAATTGCCTGTCGCACCTGCTCCGGCGTGTCGGCATTCGTTCGTAGGCCGAGTTTCCGGTGCTTGTCGGCCAGCTTCATGATGAAGTCGTAGTACTGGAAGACCTCCGAGTCCTTCGGCTTCATCGTGCCGCTGACCAGCACCTGCTTTAGTTCGCTGTCGGCTGTCTCTATGTCACCGGCAAAGACCTCGCCATTGCTGCCGTTGATGGAAATCGCATCCCCTTCTTTCAGCGTGTGACCGGCACAGCTGAGAGTGCCCTTGGCATAGTCGATAACGATCTCACCAGCACCAGCGACGCAGACCTTGCCCATCTGCCGGGCGACGAGGGCGGCATGGCTGGAGACCCCACCGCGACTGGTCAGAATGCCTTCGGCCGCAATCATCCCGCGAAGATCTTCGGGACTGGTTTCAACGCGGGCCAGCACGACCCGCTCACCTGCTTCGGCGAGTTTTTCGGCTTTCTCAGCCGTAAAGACGAGCGTGCCTGCAGCGGCACCGGGGCCGGCAGGCAGACCGGTAGAAAGCATCCGGCCCGCCTTCTTGGCCGCCTCGTAAGCCTTGCGATCAAAGATCGGGGCGAGCAATTGCGACAGGGCATCGGGATCAGCCGAAGTGATCGCATGTTCTGCAGACATCAGCTTCTGCTTGACCATGTCGTGGGCAATCTTCACATAGGCCAATGCAGTTCGCTTGCCGTTGCGGGTCTGCAGCATGTAAAGCTTTTTCTTCTCAACCGTAAATTCGAAGTCCTGGACGTCACCAAATTTCTTTTCCAGTCGTTGCCGAATTTTTTCCAGCTCTTTGTAGGTGTTGGCAAAGACCGGGTCGTGAGCCATCTCGGCGACCGGTAGCGGCGTCCGGACACCGGCGACCACGTCCTCGCCCTGGGCATTTACCAGGTACTCGCCATAGAAGGTGTCCTCGCCGGTGGCAGGGTCACGAGTGAAGGCAACACCGGTGGCGCAGTCATCGCCCATGTTCCCGAAGACCATGCTCTGGACATTGACGGCGGTGCCCCACTCGTCCGGAATCTTGTACTTGCGGCGGTAAAGGATGGCCCGCTCGTTCATCCAACTACCAAAGACCGCGCCAACCGCACCGATGAGTTGCTTGAGTGGATCCTGAGGAAAGCTCTTGCCGGTCCGCTCTTTGATCAGCCGGAAGTATCGCTTGATCAGTTCGCGAAGGGCCTCCTCGGTGAGGTCGGTGTCGTTCTCAATACCAAGCTGATGCTTGAGGCCGTCCATCACCTCATCGAATGGCTCGTGCTCATTCTCATGCTTTTTCTGTACGCCCATCACGACATCGCCATACATCTGGATGAAGCGACGGTAAGAGTCGTAGGCAAAGCGGGCATTGCCGGTGGCTTCGGCAAGGCCAACAACGGTCTCGTCGTTGAGACCGAGGTTCAGGATCGTGTCCATCATGCCCGGCATGCTGTCGCGGGCTCCGGAACGCACACTCAACAGCAGTGCATTGGAGGGGTCGCCAAACTTCTTGCCGGTCTCTTTTTCAATCTTTTTGAGGAATGAAACGATGCCCTCCTCAAGCCCGGCCGGGAACTTTTTGCCGTTTTTGTAATAGTCGATGCAGACAGCAGTGGTGATCGTGAAGCCGGAGGGCACCGGCAGGCCAATCTTGGTCATCTGGGCGAGGTTGGCCCCCTTCCCCCCGAGCAGATCACGCATGGTGCCATCACCGTCGCACTGTGACGCACCGAAGAAGTAGATCATCTTCCCGGGTTTTCCCGCTCTCCCTGCTTTCCGAGTGGCTTTCTTCTTGGTGGACTTCTTGGCGAGCGTTTTGGCC
>CAZKSP010000065.1:0-10640 GCA_964555385.1 uncultured Chitinophagaceae bacterium | reverse complement strand
GACCAATCAGGGGACCAAGGCGGCGACCAATGTTGAACTGGCGGCGAATCTGCTTGGTGACCTTGAGCCAATCGACGCCAAGGGCCCAGTGCCGTTTGGCGTCGAGAACCTGCTGGTTGCATTTGACCCGCTGGCCACACTTGCACCAGCCGACGAGGCGGTCTTTCGAATCCGGGTACGAGGCCGGCGTCCCGGTAATCAGCGGGTGCAGTTCATGCTCAAGAGCGATGACCTCAAGACGCCACTGACGGCCGAAGAGATGACACACGTCTATTCAGACCGGTAGGGGCTTGCTTCACGGAAAGCTCGGGCATCGTGCCCGCCTTTCCTTGGGGCAGCAGCATGCAAAGCCGAGGTTTGCAAACTGCTGCTGGTGTTGATCAGCGACATCCTGTCGCCAGGGTGGCTTCAATCGAGTGCCGTTTGGCGAGGCTCGCGGGCGGTGAATACTCGAGGAGCGTTGGGCGGATGTTTTAGTTTTGTGCCGAGCCAGATCCATATTCGGGAAGCCCGAGGTGTGAGCCGAGGGAGTGCGGCTCCCGAGTTAAGTAACACGGTTTCCCTCAGCTTGCGCTTCGGGCTTCGAAGCAGGGGCTCTTGGCTTCTCGACACGAACCTGCACCATCAAAACTCGTGATTCGGGCTTTCTGCGGTCGAGCGGTAGTTGACGGTCGCGCAGACTTGTTTTCGACTGGCGGCCACTCGCTTGCCTGCCGTCGTGCCAAATTGAAGGAGTTTGCTATGGTTCGTGCCTGCTTTGTGGCGGTCCTTTTTGGCTGGTCGCTTGCTGTGACCGCCGCGCCACTCAACGTCGTGTTCATCATTGCCGACGATCTCGGGGCCAAAGATACAACGCCGTTTAACCCCGACTGTTTCTACGACACGCCGAACCTGCAACGGCTGGCCGACTCTGGCATGCGGTTCACCAATGGCTATGCGGCCTGCCCGGTCTGTTCCCCAACTCGCTCGGCAGTCCTCACCGGGCAATGGCCGGCCCGGACAAGAAACACCGACTTTTTCGGTGGACCTAACCAGTTTTTTGGACAGGCGTTGCCGCAGGGGTACGACGCGGTCACGGATGGCTCATTTGGCCGGCACAAAGCCCGGCCACTCTGGCCTGCCCCCTACCTTGGACAGCTTGCCGACGCCCATACCACGCTGGCAGAGGCCCTCAAGCAACATGATTACGCAACCTTCTTTGCCGGCAAGTGGCATCTGGGCAGAGAGGGCTCATGGCCGGAGGATCATGGCTTTGATGTCAACAAGGGGGGGATCGATCGGGGTGGTCCTTACGGAGGCAAGAAATATTTCTCGCCCTACGGGAACCCTCGACTGCCTGATGGGCCTCCGGGTGAACACCTGCCGGACCGGCTGGCCAGTGAGACCGTCCGTTTCATCGAGCAGCAAAAGGACGGCCCGTTTCTCGCCTACTTGTCGTTCTACTCGGTACACACGCCACTGATGGCGAGGGATGACCTGGTGGCGAAGTACGAGCAGCGGAAGCGGGACCGTGGTCTGGAAGATACCTTCGCCCCTGAGCCACCCCGGCAGAACCGAACGGTGCAGGCGCACGCCGTCTATGGAGGGATGGTTGAGGCGATGGATGCAGCTGTCGGCAAGGTGCTGGATGCCCTCGAGCAGCACGGTGTTGCTGATCATACGCTGGTGATTTTCACCTCAGACAATGGCGGGCTTTCAACCTCTGAAGGTTCCCCCACGTCAAACCTGCCGTTCCGGGCCGGCAAGGGCTGGCTCTACGAAGGAGGTATTCGTGAACCGGTGATTGTGCGGCTACCCGGCGTGACGAAGCCGGGCGGGTCATCAAGCTGGCCGGTAACCTCCACCGACTACTTTCCCACCATTCTCGAAGCGGCAGATCTGCCGTTGCTGCCTGGGCAGCACTGTGATGGCGTCTCGTTTTTGGCCGCCTTGAAGGATCCCGCCAGCAAGTGCTCTGAACGACCGCTTTTCTGGCACTATCCCCACTGGGGCAATCAGGGGGGCACACCGGGCGCCGCGGTGCGGCTCGGCGATTGGAAGCTCATAGAGTGGTATTGGGGGAAGGATCGCGAGTTGTTCAATCTGGCTGTTGATCCAGGTGAGCAGACTAATCTGTCGGGCAGTGAGCCGGCGAAACTGCAGGAACTTCAATCGCTGCTCGATGATTTCCGCACGGATACTGCGGCAATCATGCCAGCGGTCAATCCAAGTCCACAGCTGCCGTTTGACAAGTGGTGACCAGCGGCTTTGAACGTGGTCGGCCACAGATCAGAATGTCATCACCGACTTGGCGGACTGTCTCAAGCGAGAGGTCTGGAAGGGTGGCTGGGAGCCGTGGCAACGACAGTGGCTTGCCGCCGGAGAAGCGTGGGGCAATAAACGCCCAGACTTCATCGATCACGTTGGTGGCGAAGCAGGTCTCGAGTACTGTAGGTCCACCCTCGATCAGCAGATTTGTCAGCTGCCGCTGGCCAAGTTCCTGCAGGAGTCCCTTGACCATTTCGGCGGAGTCGTCGGTCTGACTCTGCCAGATGTCACAGCCGGCCTGCTTGAGTAAGGTGATTTGCTCATCCGATGCCTGCGGACCGACAGCGATGAGCAGTGGTGCTTCAGGGGTCGTCTGGACCAGCCGTGATGACAGCGGCAGTCGGGCGGTGCGGTCGAGGACCACTCGCAGCAGTGATCGCGGGCCGGGCGGCCGGCAAGTCAGCAGCGGGTCATCGGCCAGAGCCGTGCCGATCCCGATCAAAATGGCATCAACCCGGCGGCGAAGATCATGCACCAGTTGCCGGGAGACTGGGGATGAAATCCAGCGATGACCGGTTGCGGGGCCTTCCTGTCCAGGCTCTGCGGGGGGCAGGGCCAGGTACCCGTCGAAAGTCATCGCCCATTTGGCAATCACCCAAGGCTGGCCGGTTGTCACGAGCTTGCGGAAGGGGGCCGTCAGCCTGATGGCCTCGGCCTCAAGCAGGCCGCAGTCGACCCGGATGCCTGCCTGCCGCAGGGCTGCCATGCCTCGCCCAGCCACGACAGGGTTGGGGTCGCCCGCAGCCACCACCACCCGGCTGATCCCGGCCGTGAGAATTGCCTCGGTGCAGGGAGGCGTCTTGCCATGGTGACCACAGGGTTCGAGGGTCACATAGAGAGTGGCGGTTTTGGCGGCATTGCCCGCTGCTGCCAAAGCATTGACTTCGGCATGCGGACCACCAAACACCTCATGCCAGCCCTCCCCCAGGATCTTGCCGGACGCATCAGCAACGACCGCACCGACCATGGGGTTTGGCTCGACCAGACCCTCACCACGGCGGGCCAGCTCAAGGGCACGCCGCATGAGCGACGTCTCGACTGGTAAGAAACTCAGCGGTTGTTGGCGGGTACTCACGGTGTCCAAATGGCCGGCTTTTCACCGCCGCCGGCTGACTCGCTGCCTGGGGTCCAGAGCTTGCCGGGCTGGGCTGCTGGAGCTGCCGCCGCCGGTCCGGCTGGAACGCCACCGGCTGCAGGAGGAATGCCCGCAGCACTGGCTGCTGCCAGCGCATTGACGTCGATACCTGCCTCCATCAGCACCTGGGCGACTCCATTGGCGACTCGGGGGTTCTGTCCGTGTAGCCGGCGGATGCGTTCCATCACCTGCATGAAGGCTGGCTGGTCGCCCCGCTGCAGCTGAATTCGCAGTTCTGCCACATCGAGCATGCCCTCGTCGGCCTGCATCGTCTTGGCCAGGCCACGGATCTGCGCGAGGATCTCCAGCCGCCTGGTTGTGGTCCGGGCCCGAGCTTCAAGGACGCCCAGAGCCTGCCAGCGGTCAGGATCGGAGATGCCTTCTTGAGAGAGAAGTGCTTCGGCGACCCGTTCAGCGGTGAGGCTATAGCCGATATCGGCGGCCGCCAGCAGCATGCCACGGAGGTGATCGAGTTCAACCTTTGCGAAGTTGAGCCGTAACCACCGTTGCGGTGGCAGGTCACCGAGCGGAGTCGCTGATTCAATCGGTGATGGGGCCGGCAGACCGACTGCGGTTCGTAGCTCGGGCCAGATGTCTCGGCCGGCCGGAATCATTTCGGTCGCTTCGGCATCATTGACGATCGCTTCGACCCGCCGCCGCGGCTCGCCTCCGGCGGCAACGGCATCTCGCGGTGTCTTGCCCAGCAGTTCGGGCAGGGCGGTATCGGCCCACCGCGTGATGAAGCGTTTGGCGACAGAGGCCTGCTGCTCGGCCAGCAGCGAGTCGATGGGTGCATCTTCACCGGCTGCTGGTGGTGACGTTTGCGGGGGCGGGGGGACCAGCTTGTACTGCGCTCCGGCCAGATAGTTCATCGGTGTGGCCGAGGGCAGGCCGAGAGGCTGTTCGGCTTCCTCGAGGCTGCAGTGCAGTGGGGCTTCCACGATTGGCTTCGCTTCGGCAACATCTGGCCCGAGGCCCTGCAGCGTCACCTCTGCGTCGCGGTCGGTCTGCTTGCCGTGGATGAGGATCGAGGCAAGCAGTCGCTGGCCAGAGCCATCGCCCTCGGCGTCACCGTAGACCCGCCAACTCGAACGGGGTGGCACTGCCCCGCGTGAGACCCAGCGGGATCGATCGACGGGGCTGGCCTCGAAGTGGTCGTTTTTCCGGAGAGCGTCTTCCAGCAGGTCGAGGTCACCATCGAGCGGGGCCCTTAGAACCTTGTAGCGAATCACCGGCGAACGCTCTGGGTTGGCCTGGCTTTCGAGCACGACCGCCCGTCCGGTGGCCTCGACGGCCTCATCAGGGGCGGCAGGGTCTCCCGAAGAAGCCCGTAGCTCCGCGACTTTCAGCCAGGCTTCTGCAGCCTCCAGCGGCCGGGCGAGCCGCTCACAGAGCAGGGCGATGTTCGTGAAGAGGGCCGCATCATCGCCGGCGACGCCCTTCAGGCTGTTGAAGGTCTTGAGCGCCTTGGACAGCTTCCATGATCCGGCGTGTTTGAGCGCGGTGTCGAACTCAAATCGCCAAGGGGATGCGTCTGGTGTCACTGCCAGCGGTACCCTGATCCGCAGGGCTGGTGGAGGGCCTGACGAGAGAAACGTTTCGGCCAGGATGCCCCGTTCTTCCTCGGAGCCCAGCGACTTTTCAGTCAGCCATTCGATCGTTGACTCGGCCAGACCGAACTGGCCCACCTGCGAGGCCACCTGCACCAGCGTCATGGCGATCCGGGTGAGATCATCGGGAATCTCGTCACTGGCCGCTTCCCGGGCCCGGTCAAACAGGCTGGCCGCTTCCTGCATGTTGTCGTTTAGGGCAGCGGTGACCGCCGCGTGACCGAGGGCCAGCGGGTTGTCGGGATAGGCCTCGAGGAAGGCTCGGCTGGTGACGGCGGCGTCGTTGAACTTCTTCGCGGCCAGTTCCAGCTTTGTACGGGTTGCCAGCAGGCAGGCCTTGCCGGGGTGTTTTTCGCTCAGCCGCACCACCTGTTCGAGTGCCGCCTGAATCTGCTCACCTTCAACAAGCCGGTCGAGCTGCTCGAGATCACCGAGTAGTTCGTGGCAACAGAACTTGATCTTTTTCCCGGTTCCGCCGGGACAAGGGGAATAGGGGTCAAGCGGCATGAAGGAGGCTCCTTTTCCTGGCTGGATCGGATGTGCGGGCAATGCGTCGGGCTCGACCCAGTACCTTACCAGAGCCAGCCGGCGGCCGGAATTGACCGATCGCTTCGACCGGTTGAAGAGGGCTGCTGCGGCAGGGATACTGATGGGACGGCATGCAGGTCAGGCGGCAGTGGCAGGCCTCAAGCGATTTGCTTCCTCCAACAGATAAGCCGCCATGCGTCAGCCCCGCATCGCGATCATTGATCCAGCCGGCCCGGAGGGCCTTGCGTACAGCCGTCTCGTGGCTCGGCTGCAACCGCTTGAGGTGCGGCAGGCAGCGACAGTTGCCGCTGGCGCCGATCTCCTTCGCGGTGACAGCTTCGATATCGCCGTGCTGACGATTCGTGACGGCTTGCCAGCGGTCGATCTTCTCACGGAGGTCTTGCAGGCCGACCCTGACCTCCCTGTCGTTGTTGTCGATGCAGGTCCCGATGCGGAGTCTGCCCGGGCCTGCCTGCGACGGGGAGCAGCCGATTATCTGCCGCTGGCCAATGCTGATCGTGACCTCGAAGATGCGCTTGTCGAGGCCCTGACGAATGCCCGCCACCGGTCTGCCGAACAGGCTCTCCGGCGGGCCGTTGAGCGACCCTACACCTTTGAAGACTTCATTGGTGAGAGTCTGCCGATGCGGCAGGTCTACAGCCTGATCGAACGGGTAGCAGCTAGTTTGGTTGACGTGCTGATCACAGGTGAAACAGGTACGGGTAAGGAACTGGTTGCCCGAGCCATCCATCGTCGTAGTCGCCGATCCGACAGCCCGTTTGTGCCGATTGATTGTGGGGCGATTCCCGATGCCCTGCTTGAAAGTGAACTATTTGGCCATGAGCGGGGAGCCTTCACTGGAGCCGATGCCCGCCGCATCGGCCTGGTTGAGGTGGCTGACGGGGGCACACTGTTCCTCGACGAGGTTGCTGAACTGCCACCAGCCCTCCAGGCCAAACTGCTGCGGGTGCTGCAGGAGCGGCGAGTTCGTCGGGTTGGCGCTCGCAAGGAGATCCCGGTCGATGTTCGGGTCGTTGCCGCCACGTCCCGCGATATCGATGCAATGGTTGAGAACGGCAGCTTTCGTCGTGATCTGTTCTACCGAATCAATGTTGTTCGCATCGGGCTGCCTCCACTGCGGCAGCGGGGGGATGACATCGGCTTGCTGGCCGAGTTTTTCGCCTTCCGGGCTGGACGAGAGATGGGCCGTGAGGCGGTTCGGTTGTCGACTGATGCCTATCAGGTCCTGCGACATTATCCATGGCCCGGGAATGTCCGTGAGTTACAGAACGTGATCCGTCGGGCCCTGGCCTTAGCCACTGGTGAGGTCGCGGGAGTTGATGATTTGCCCGATGAGATTATCGCTGCCTCGGGTGGACAAGAACCAGCTTTGGCAGCGAGTTGCAATGGATCAACTGGCGGCAGCACCGGTTTTTTTGCTGAACGAGGGGCCTGCGTGGCCCGGTTTGAGCGACAGTATCTCACTACTCTGCTCTCGCGGCATGCGGGCGATGTCTCAGCCGCCGCCAAAGAGGCCAAGGTGCCGCGAGGGACGCTCTATCGGCTATTGAAATCCCACGAAATCGATGCGGCGAGTTTTCGCAACCAGCGAGAAAGCCGCCCGTCAGCCGCAACTCGCGAGTGACATTCAGGCGGTGCGCCGTTGTGAATGCGCCTCAACGGTATGAATCGCCCGTCAACGTCATTTTTGCCTTTTGTGTGCGGCGATCCGGAAGAGTTCTTTGGAATCAGGTGTCACATTTGCGCGACACAGTTCCAGCCCCATTGCCCAAAAAAATCAAGAAACAGGCGGGTCGAGAATTTTTTTGATTTGGCATGCCGCATGCATGCCGTGAAGATATAGAGCCGGTTGGGTGACCGGCTCCGCGAAGTGCAGGCGGCGGAACCGGCAACGCGAAGAGACCAGCTGTTTCCCTGATGTGAGAGGACAAGACCATGAAGAAGATTGAAGCCATCCTGCGACATTTTAAACTTGAAGAAGTGAAGGACGCCCTCAACGAGATCGGCGTCAAGGGCATGACCGTCACTGAGGTTCGTGGCTTTGGCCGGCAGCGAGGCCATACCGAAACCTACCGTGGTGCTGAGTACTCAGTTGACTTCCTGCCCAAGGTCAAACTTGAGGTCGTTGTTGATGACAGTGAGGCGCAGACCGTGATCAACAAGATCATGACGGTAGCCCGGACTGGACAGGTCGGTGACGGTAAGATTTTTGTCAGCGACCTCAGCGAGGTTGTCCGAATCCGTACTGGCGAAACTGCCGGCGACGCCATCTGAATGGTGCCCAACAGGCTCCCACCCAAGGCCCGACCACCCCTGCCGAACAGGCGGAGCGCAGGGGTGGCCGGGTTTACTGTCTTCAGGGAAAGCTCGGGCATCCTGCCCGACTTTCCGTGGGGCAGAACGCCACAAAGCCGAGGTTTGTGCCGTTCTGCTGGTGCTGATTGGCGGCGGCTGCTTCACGGAAAACGCCGACATCGTGTCGGCTTTTCCTTTGCGGGCCTCCGCCCGCTGGTGCTGATTGGCGGCATCCTGCCGCCGGGTGGCAGTGATGGGGTGATCACCGCGGTGTGAGGGTCACAACGCGGCAAGCGTACTGCCTGTCCGGTCGCTTCCGCTTCGAACTCCCGGTGTTGCATGTTTGTGAGGCGCTGGGGTGGCTATGCGACTCGGCCAGGAACGGCAATTAGACCGTAACTGCTGCTTCATCGTGGACGCTTGGCAGGCTGGTTTCGCCCATGAGGTAGCGATCACACTCGCGGGCTGCCTCACGACCCTCGTTGATCGCCCAGACCACGAGGCTCTGGCCCCGGCGGCAGTCGCCCGCAGCAAAAACGCCCTCAATGTTGGTGGTGTACCTGCCATACTCCGCCGCGAAGTTCGAACGCTTGTCTCGCTCAAGCTTGAGTTCATCAGCGATGACCGCTTCTGGACCACCAAATCCGAGAGCCAGCAGCACCATCTGACAGGGCCACTCCTGCTCGCTGCCTTCAACAACCGAAAAGGGCGGCCCCCCAGCTTGCGGCTTACTCCAGTCGAGCCGCACCGTTTTGACGCCCCGAAGGTTGCCCGCCGCATCGCCGAGAAACTCGACCGTCTGCACCGAAAACTCACGAGGGTCACCCGCAAGCTGCTTGCCCGGCACCTCGTCATAATCAAACCGGGCCGCTGCCTCCACATGGCCATAGTCCTTTCGCAGGATCTTCGGCCACTGCGGCCAGGGGTTGTTTGCCGCCCGTTCCGCCGGCGGCTGAGGAACAATTTCAAAAGTCACGAGCGACCGGCAGCCGTGCCGCAGTGAGGTGCCAATGCAGTCGGTGCCGGTGTCACCACCACCGATCACGATCACGTCCTTGTCCTTGGCCGAGATGTAGTGACCGTCGGCATGGTGCGAGTCGAGCAGGCTGCGGGTGTTGGCGGTGAGAAAATCCATCGCAAAGTGTATGCCCGTCAGGTCGCGGCCCGGCGTCTTGGCAAAGAAGTCATTGGGCCGGGTCGAGCCGACGCAGAGCACCACGGCGTCAAAGTCGGCCATCAGTTTTGCTGCTGGCAGATCCTTGCCGATCTCCACGCCGGTCCGAAAGATCACGCCTTCCTCGGCCAGTAGTCGGACACGACGCTCGACCACCTTCTCTTTGTCGAGCTTCATATTGGGAATGCCGTACATCAGCAGCCCACCGATTCGGTCAGCCCGCTCAAAGACCGTCACCAGGTGGCCGGCCCGGTTGAGTTGGGCGGCACAGGCTAGGCCTGCCGGCCCCGATCCGACCACAGCCACCTTCTTGCCGGTTCGCGAAGCCGGCGGCTCGGGGACGATCCAGCCCTCTTCCCAGCCTCGGTCGACAATTGAGCACTCGATCTGCTTGATCGTCACCGGCGGTTCATGGATGCCCAGTACGCAGGATCCCTCGCAGGGTGCGGGACAGACTCGTCCGGTGAACTCTGGGAAGTTGTTGGTCTTGTGTAGCCGCTCGAGTGCCTCCTGCCAGTGTCCACGATAGACCAGATCATTCCATTCGGGAATCAGGTTCCGGACTGGGCAGCCAGCCGCCATGTTGGCCATCAGATCTGCGGTGTGGCAGAACGGAACGCCGCAGTCCATGCAGCGCGAACCCTGATCTTGCAGGTCAACGATCGGCAGGTCGACATGAAACTCATTCCAGTCGCCGATTCGTGTGATCGGATTCCGTTCGGAATAGGTCTTCCGATCGACGGTCATGAAGCCGCGGGGGTTACCCATCGGTGGTCTCCTTGGTTCTTTTTGGTTGAAGTTGTGTTCGTTGGGTCTGTGGGCTCAGCTGCCGCTGGTGACAAGCTGTTCCTCAGCGGCCATTTCAGCCAGGGCCCGCTTGTAGTCCCGCGGCATCACTTTGACAAACTGCGGCAATGATGCTTCCCAGGCAGCGAGAATGCTCTCGGCTACCGTCGAACCGGTGAATTGAGCATGCCGCTCGATGAGTCCTCGTAGCTCGGCCACATCAGCCGCATCCTCAACAGTCTCCAGTTCGACCAGTTCTAGGTTGCAGTTGAGCCGCAGGGTGTCGCGATCAGGGGCGAAAACATAAGCCACGCCTCCGGACATGCCGGCAGCGAGGTTGCGACCTGTCGGTCCCAGGATTACCACCCGGCCACCGGTCATGTATTCGAGGCCGTGGTCACCCACGCCCTCAACCACCGCCAGAGCGCCGCTGTTCCGCACACAGAACCGCTCAGCAGCCACACCCCGGAAGAACGCCTCGCCCGACGTCGCACCATAGAGGGCGACATTCCCGATGATGATGTTCTCTTCCGGGACGAAACTCGATCCCTTGGGAGGGTAGATCATGATTCGCCCACCGGAGAGGCCTTTTCCGACGTAGTCGTTGGCATCACCCTCAAGTTCGATCGTCACACCAGGGGCCAACCAGGCGCCAAGGCTCTGGCCGGCCGAACCCTTGACGTCGATATGGATCGTGTCGTCGGGCAGGCCAGCTGCGCCATTCGCCTTCGAAACTTCGTGGCTGAGCATCGTGCCGAATGCCCGGTCGATGTTCTCGATCGGG
>CAZKSP010000064.1:0-10763 GCA_964555385.1 uncultured Chitinophagaceae bacterium | reverse complement strand
CTGTACTTCCGCGAGTCAGGACCACCGAGGTCAATGCTGCTGGCTGCCTCGCCAACAGCTGCGGCATCACCGCGCCGCAGCCGGAAGGCCAGCGGCAGGGCGGCAACCGACTCGATGGCATCGAAAAGCTCATCTGGGAGGCCCATTAACGACCGCCCCTGGACTGCCGCTGTTAGTCCCTCCAGCAGCCCAGCTACTGCCTGCTGGTCGCCGGCCAGACGAAAAAGCCGCGTGCAGCAGTCGAGCAGTGCGCGATCATTCTCAACGGCTAATCGGCGGGCCAGCCGCGGCACGACCGTGTCGCGAAATAGAGGCTTGGACCAGACCGCCGAGTCGGCAAAAACTTCAAGAACTCGTTCGACGTCCTGTGGAATCGCCTGCTCGAAAACCCACCAGCCCATCATCGGCACGTAGGGATCGGACGCCAACTCGTCGTGAGATAGCACGACCGTCGCCAGCGCAAGGGCCTGCTCTGCCGACAGTCGCCGCGCGGTCGCAAGCACCTGACAGAGAACGCCGGGGTCTGACTCAGTTCGTGCTAATTCAAGAACGGCAGCAGCAAGCACCGCCGGCAATCGACCTTCACCCTGGCCGTGGCCTGCACAGCCGAGCCCTTGGTGCCGGCCGTATACCTCGCCCAGCAGCCGAACGGCCCATCGTCGAACGTCAGAAAAAGGGCTCTGCAGGCATGCACTCGCAGTTGTCGAATCGAGTTCACCGATTTGATGCAATACCCAGAGCGCGTGCAACGCAGTTCCCTGACTTTTTCCAAAGACGAGATTCCGTAATCGGCCTGCCACCCGCCGGTCGCCAGCCTCGGCCAACATCCGAACCGCCGTCTGACGGTGCCACTTATTCGGATGGCCCAACAACGTCAATAACTCATCGGTTGTCAGACCAGTCAGATCGTTCTGAGACTCCAAGGAACCTGCGGATCCCCGGAGTCGATAGATCCGGCCAGTCGTGGGATCGATCTGGTTCTGATAATGCTGTCCATGGGCAATGAAATATTCATACATGTCACAGACGTAGAGCGATCCGTCAGGTGCGTTGGTAACGAACACCGGACGAAATGCCTCGTCGTCGGATCGCAGCGATGGGGTGAGATCTTTGGTGCTGAAGGTCGAACCAAGGGGGTTCACTTCGGCTTCCGTGATGAGGTTATGGAGTGGATCGAGTGAAAAAAGATGCCCCGCCGACTCGGTTGGCATGGCCACACCATCAGCAAATGCGCCGTGATGGGTGAACCGAACGACGGTGTCGGTTGTTGCCAATTGCGGAAGTTCACCAAAGGCGAACGGGTCGTAAACGGGCCCGTACTTACTCGTGTTGGTTCCCTGCATCCTGTAGCGGCCGCCCTGCACGAAGTAAAACCCTCTCGTCCCGCCACCATTGTGTCCCCCAAACAGCCTGCCACTCACGTCAAACTCAAGCCCGAAATTGTTGCCGCCACCTTCGGCAAAAATCTCGAATGCTCGTGAGACAGGGTGGTACCGCCAGATCATGCAGCCTGTGAAGTTAACAGTCGCTGCATCCGGCGGATCGTCTGGGCGGCTAACACTGCAGGATGACGTGCTTCCCTGCGCCCCATAGAGCCAGCCGTCGGGTCCCCAGGCAAGACCATTGGCAATCGCGTGAGAGTCCTCCATCCCAAAGCCGGCCAGGTGGATCTGCGGCTTACCATCCGGAACATCGTCAAAGTCTGCATCGGGATAAAAAAGGAGATAGGGCGTGTGCATCACCCAAACCCCGCCGCGGCCGCGCAGAGATGCATTGGCCATGTTCAGCCCGTCAAGAAAGACCGTATGCCGATCGTAGATCCCATTCTGTTTGGTTGACTCGTGAATAGTGATCAGATCGGCCCCATGGTCGTGATGGGGCGGCGGAAGTGGAATCCGGTCATAGTGCGCACGATAATATTTATCCCGGCTAATCATCCGCAGACCAGCCGGATAGGGATACTGCTTCGACTGCGTGACCCACATGCGGCCCCGTTCGTCAAAGCTGATATGAAAGGGCTGGGCAATGAATGGCTCCGCCAGAAGTTGCTCAACGGTCAGTCCGTCGCGAGGCTTCATTGCAGCGGCAGATTCAGCTGGACTCAGTCGCGGGCCATGCTCTTGCTCAGTGCGGCCGAGGACTCGATTTGAGTCACGAAATTGATCGAACCGAGCGTGAGGAGGCTCAGTCTGCGCGGCCGCCACGGGCCTTGCACGACCGGCAAAAAACTCCCAGGAACCGGCGAGCACACACTCTCGGAAATAATCCATGATGAACGGAGCGTCACCCAAAAAACCTCCGCCCTTGACTGCTGGTGGAAGGTAGACGCGAATCAGCAGTTCGTTCCATTCGCCGCGTTTGAGGGTTCCAACAGGAACCTTGTGACGAACGGTCCGACCGCCACCATCACGATAGCTGGGTGGAAAAGCGCCACCGGTTCCAATTGATTTTCCATTCACAAAGACCTCATGAGCACCACTCAAGTCGGCGATGGTGATACCAACAGACTCTTCAAAAAGATTTCGCTCGTGTTTCGTAAAGAAGCTGTTATCGGGCTTGAGCCAACTGCGATACCAGGCCCAGCCACCAGCCTCTTCGACCGATTGCCGTACCTCCGCTGTCCAGCGACCCGGCACCACGACGTCGTCACCTCCTGCGACGGGCGCCGAGACGGGGGCCAAGAGGAGCACAAGCAAAAAGACAGGGCGACGTCGTCGTTTCATCAGAAATCTGCTCCAAGTCCTTGGGGAATTCTTTCGGGGAGCCGATGGAACCCATCCTGAGGAATAAACAAGCCCGGCAGTCGCTCTTGCCAGCCCGCATTGGCTGCGGGCGTGTACTGCGGCGCATTAAGTTCGACGCCATTTAGCGTGGGGAGGTGTGCCGCAAGGAGCGCCGCATGAATCAGTGACCTCCCCGGATTCGTGAGATCCTGCAGGCTGACCGCCAAACCATGCTGACGGGCCCAGGTCGCAGCAAGCAGGCAGAATGAATGGCCCTTACAGGTCTTGAGGGCAAATCCGCTCCAACCCTGTTGCTGAGCCAGAGGCATCAAAGCGAAATCCGTGAGCCCCTCGTCAAGAAGCACGGGGCAACGACTTGCGACTGGCCTCCAATCGTAGGCCGCTTTGGTGATGTCACGATTCGTGGGCTGCTCAAGATAGGAGAGGGCTAAAAAAGCGGCAGGATCTCGTGACTCCAATTCATCAAGATAGGCCATCACGCTTTCGGCGTCAGGGTTGCCTTCATTGGTATCAATCGAAACCGCCTCTAAGACGTCGGGGGCGATCAGTTGAGAGCCCATTCTGAAAACTTCACTTGTTCGTTGCGCGTCGACGCTGGGATCACGACCGGAGAGTTTAATTTTCAGACAACGATAACCCCGACCCTGGAGCCACGGAGCAAGTTCCTCGGGGCCGTCGTTCCCGCTTACCAGCAGCCACGCCCGCAGTTGCCTCACCGGTGCCCGAAGAGTGTCTCGGATAGCCTGCCAGGCTGGCCCATCTGTGTACGGCTCAGCTGTTGGCAGATCGGCGGGCTCGGCGTAGAACGAAAATGCCGATCGCTCTAGCGCCCGCCCCACTGCATCATGTAGAGCAGCATCAAATGGGCTTGCCACCATGGCTCGCGCTAATCTCGGCGGGCAATCGAGCTGACAGAACCGCTCATGCAACCGCAGACCGAGTTCAAGCGGGTGGGCAGGCTTGCCGCCACAATAGTGCGGTAGATCAGACGCCAGCGACGTGCAGAGGCTGCGAAGTGCTGTGTCCCGCTCGCTGTGTGTTTTGCTCGGATCAGGCCACGCCCAGATGTCACTGAGAAAAATTGATCCCTGACCAGTCGCGGTTTTTCCAGCAACGGTCACAGAGACACTGACGGTCGCTTCAGTCAGTTCTGTGATTGCACCGGAGCTGATGACAAGCGGCTGGGCCAACGGCCAAGAAGTAAAGTTGACTGTGGCCGATTGAACAGTGGTAGAGAACACAGCACGTCAGGCCTTCGAGGAATCGTCAATACACAACAGTCAGTTACTTCACGACAATCATGGCTCAGAAATGCCGAAATCACGCAGGGAGACCGCGGCACCCGCAGCCACCCCGCTGGCATCTGCCGCCTCCATAAATGCAAGAATTTCAAGCGTTTCCGCGGGCTGCACTGGTGCAACACCGGTCAGAAAAAACTGCACAATCTCTGCCAACAAGGGTTCATACCCCTCAAACCTTCCGGCGGCCGTCTGCCCCTTCGAGCCGAAGACGGTTGCCCCGTAGCTGTGCGGCCCGCTCCGGTGGCCTCGAAAGGTCCCGATTCGTCCATCACGCCAGCGACCAACCACGACGTCGGTGTCATCTGTTTTCGTGCGGGAGACTGAGTCGCAGCCGGGCCCCATGATTGTGAACAAGGCCTCGACACCGTGAATTCCGTACCAGAACAGATCGGGGTGGTGAGGCTCAGTCTGGCAGGGACTATGGGCATCACAGCCAATGATGTCACCGACCGTTCGGTCTCGAACAACGGCAACTGTTTGTGGTGCAAACCGCAAGGATGAACTGGAGAAGACGGGAACATGCCGCTCTTTCGCCAGCCGAAAAATCTCGCGGGCCTCCTCAACCGACGCAGCCATCGGCTTATCAACAAATAATGGTTTGCCGTTGGCGATTACCGGTCGTGCCTGATCGAGGTGTGCGCGACCATCTGCACTGAGAATCATCACCGCGTCAACCAGTGGCAGCAGTTCTTCGATTTGATCACAGAGCTGGATCCCTACGGACCGGTAGTGCTCAATGCCGGCGGCAAGCCGGGGTATTTTCTCGGGGATATCCTCGCTTCCCCCTGGCACCGCTGCGACAATCTGCAGATTGCCAAGGTCCGAAGTCGGGTCGTCTTTAGCAGCAGCTGCCAGTAATTTCTGCCAGGCTACGGCATGCGCGTCTAATCCAATGATGCCCACCCGAATAGGTTGATCCGCAGCCACGCAGACCGGCGGCCCAAGCATGCCAAGGACACAAATAGCCAAACCCAAATAATACGGCTTCGGCAAACGCCGTGCTGATCCGAGCATGAATTCCCCTACAATGTCGTTCCTGAACGAAAGCTTCCACTCAGCGTCGGCCTCGAAGTCCTGGGCCACTGCAGCCCATGTCAACGTAACCTTGCACACATGCCCCCGGGTTGTCGCCCCGCAACAGCATATTTGGCAAAACGCCGTTGAGTCACCGGCATACCGACGGCCCCAAGGATATCGCGAGAGACAACGCCGGTCGAATCCCGGAGCAGCTGGCGGGCAACAAAATTTATGTAAGGTTATCGCCCCAACAACATTGCTGCACTACGCAGCCGAATCACCTGCTGCTGTTGCTCCGTCAGAGTGAAACGCCGTTCATCGGTTCGCTCATTTTGGAGCATACGTGAGAATTGGGATTCTTCGGGGTTCCCGCTGCAGCAAGCAGTGGCAGCAACTCGCGGCCACCACTTATCTCTGCAAATGAATGCTTTTCCTTCTGCTCCTCTGGAGATTACCGCCCGTGTCTGCCCTGCAACTCACAGTTCATGAAGACCGCCTGAGCCTTGGTCGCATCGCCGCGCGGCAGGCGGCCGACGCCCTCGTGAAAGCCTGCCACGAAAACGGGTCGGCGACACTCGTCGTGGCAACTGGCACATCGCAGTTCGAAGTGCTGGCAGAATTGGGGCTCACCACGGACATCCCCTGGAATATCGTGAGGATATTTCACCTTGACGAATATGTTGGCCTGGGTGCTGACCATCCCGCCAGCTTCCGCCGGTTTCTACGGGACCGATTTATCGACAAGCTACGCTGTGCTCCACAGGCTTTTTATGAAATTGACGGACAGGCACCTGATCCTGTCTCGGAATGCAAACGTCTGGCGTCGCTCGTACCCGCCACCCCCTTCGATGTCGCCCTCATCGGCATAGGTGAAAACGGCCATCTCGCGTTCAATGACCCACCGGCAGACTTTACGACGGTTGCCCCCTATATCGTCGTTCAGCTTGATGAACGCTGTCGACGCCAGCAGGTTGGGGAAGGCTGGTTTCGCGATCTTCGTTCGGTTCCAAAGGAAGCCATTTCAATGTCGGTAAACCGGATTATGGCGAGCCGGCTGCTTATTTGCTCTGTTCCTGACCGCCGAAAAGCCGATGCCCTAAAGGCGACGGTCGAAGGACCGGTTACGCCAGACGTTCCGGCCTCGATTCTGCAAGAACATTACAACTGCAGGCTTCATGCCGACCGTGCCGCCACGGCGTTGCTGCGGCAGTGCGACACCCTGTCAAAGTAGTGTGCGAAATGACAGCCTTCGATCTCCAGCTCAACGGGTACAAGGGCGTCGACTTCAATGCCGATGCCCTCTCCGCGACTGATCTGGCAACCGCCTGCGATGCGGTTCGGGCCGACGGCGGCGGCCAGATGCTCGCCACCGTCATCACCGACCGAGTTGACCGGATGGTGAAACGGATCAGCCGAATCGCCAAACTTCGGTCAGTCGATCCCAGAATTGCTGAGGTGCTGACAGGCATTCACGTCGAGGGCCCCTTTATTAATCCCCAAACAGGGTATGTCGGCGCTCATCCAGTGGAGCATGTGCTGCCGGCAAGCGTCTCGGTAGCGACACAGCTGGTGGAAGCAGGCCAGGGCCTTGTACGCCTGGTCACCCTTGCCCCCGAATGCGATGAAAATCTGAGGACAACCAGTTGGCTCGTCGACCAGGGAATCCGTGTTTCGGCAGGCCACTGTGACCCCTCAACACAAACCCTCATTCAGGCAATCGACGCCGGCCTGACGGCCTTCACCCACCTCGGAAACGGCTGCCCGGCCCAACTTCACCGGCACGACAACATTCTCTGGCGGGTTCTCGCCACCGATCGCCTGCGGTGGGTGATGCTCATCGCTGACGGTGTGCATTTGCCCACCCCACTCATCCGCACAATGATCAGGGCAATTGGTATTGAGCGAGTAATCGCGGTGAGCGACGCGACTGCGGCCGCAGGCATGGGACCGGGCACATTTTCACTGGCAGGGCAAAACGTGATCGTCGACGAGTCGGGGGCCGCCTGGGCGGCCGACCGAACGCATCTTGTTGGTTCAACCGCCAGCCCTAACCAGATACGTGAGGTGCTTTGTCAGGGTGTCGGACTTTCGGCCCACGACGCACAAAGGGTCATGGTGGCGAATCCTGCTGAGTTGCTCGGCCAGGAACTTTCCTGCTAGCGAAAAAAAACGTCTATTCACGAATCGACTGGCCGTCGGCCGCCTTGAGCCTGCTCGGTCCACCGGACCGCAACATGAGTTTCTGCTGAAGCACGTCGGCCGCCGCCATGGGTGTCAGGCCGTCTTCATCGACGCTACGGTTTGCGTTTCGCATGGCTGCAACGCTGATCCGGTTCATCAGGGGCTGCAAGGCGGCGATGAGCGGCCGATTCTCAGCCGCCTTAGGTGAAACGAGCAGAACCGCGTCGTACGGCGGGAATGCCTCCTCCGGGTCGTCTAAAACTGACAGATGAAAGGCGTCGATGCGTCCATCGGTCGAGAAGCCCGCAGCCAGGTCGACCTGGCCGTCAGCCACCGCTTGGTACATGAAGGTTGAATCCATCCCCACCTGCTCAATCCCAGTCAGCCCATAAAGCGAACGCACACGCTCCCACTCCGGTCGCCCAAAAAACTCTGGGTCACCACCGATCCGCAGCCGGCTGGCCAGTGGGGTAAGGTCGGCAATGGTTCGCAGGCTCCGGCCGTTGGCTTCCTCAGTCTTCACTACCAGCGCATAGGTGTTCTCAAAGCCGAGTGACCCAAGCGTGACAATGCCATATTCATCGTACAGCCGGCCGGCCACTGCCACCCGCATCGCTGCTCGCTGAATTGGCTCCGGCTCTTTGAGTACGGTGCTCCAGAGCGTGCCGGTGTAGTCGACGTAGACGTCAACCGTGTTCTTCGCCAGGGCGTCAAAGACAATCGTGCTGCCCATATTACCAAGCGTTTTGGGCGTTCCGCCTGCGGCGCGAATGCGATGAGCCAGCAACTCAGTCAGGATCAGTTGCTCCGTGAACCCTTTTGCCCCAATCGTGATGGTCTGGCCGACTAAAGCAGGTTGACTGTCAGCGGGCGCTACTGTAGCAGCCGAACTGTTGGTCCCAGCGGCCATGCCTGCAAATCCTACTGCTGTTGTCCGGAACAACTGCGGGGCCAGACCGACCGCGAGCAATCCGGCTAACGCCCCTGTCGCTCCCCAGACCATTGCCATTCGCCGTCGCTGCAGGCTCGTTTCGATCAGTGCAATTAACTGATCGAGCACCAGCGACAGGGTCATTGTCGCCACACAGCCAAACAGCACCCGCTGCCAGTCCCGCAGCTGCAGGCCACTAAAAATGTAGTTACCAAGACTCGGTGCCCCAACCGGGGTCGAAAGCGTGGCAATGCCGACTACCCAGACCGTCGCCGTGCGAATGCCGGCGAGGATCACTGGGAAGGCCAACGGCAGTTCCACCTTCAGCAGCTGCTGCACCGGCCGCATCCCAACGGCCCGAGCCGCCTCCTTCATCGCCGGATCGACTCCATCGAGGCCAACAATCGTGTTCCTTACGATTGGAAGGATGCTGTAGACCAGCAAGGCAATAAAAGCCGGGCGGTAGCCGATGGTGCCACCAAGGATTGCCACCATGATCGCCAGTAGGGCAATGCTCGGTACCGTCTGCACGAGGGAAATGAGCGTCATCACCGGGCCCCGTACCGCCGCCGACTTCACACAGAGGATTCCCAGCGGGACACTGATGAGCACACCCACAAAGATCGCCGGCACCGCCAACGAGAGATGCCCACCGAGCAGATTCGGAAGCTGTTCAACCAGCAGCTGGAGCCGTGGGCTCATGCGGCCCCTCCTTCTCCGCCCACCCCCGGATGCATCAGTGACTCGATAAAGTCGCTGTGCCGCCGCGGCGTCTCAATCAGCTGGGCAACGTAATCATCAGCCGGCGATGTGAGCAGTTCTCGCGGACTGCCCAGCTGCCGTAGTTCACCCTCGTGCATGACGGCGATGCGGTCTGCCAGGAGCACCGCTTCGGTCATGTCGTGGGTGACGATTACAACGCTGAGCGATAATTTCCGCTGGAGCTCGCGGAACTCAGTCTGCAGGATGTCCCGGGTAATCGGGTCGAGGGCCCCAAAGGGCTCATCCATCAGAATTGCACCCGGCTCGGCTGCAAGAGCCCGCGCAAATCCAACCCGCTGCCGCTGCCCACCAGACAGTTCGGCTGGCAGCCGGTCGCGATAGGTTTCCGGCGGCAGGTCAACCAACGCCAACAGCTCATCAATCCGCCTGCGAATGCGGTCCGCATTCCAGCCAAGTAGCCGGGGGGTTATCGCGACGTTGTCGCCAACGCTGAGATGTGGAAACAGGCCCACACCTTGAAATGCATAGCCAATCGATCGTCGCAGCAGAACGGGATCGATGGCTGTGACCTCCTCGCCCAGCACGCGGATCGTCCCTGACGTCGGCTCGATCAACCGATTGATCATCTTCAAGGTGGTGGTCTTGCCGCTCCCTGACCCGCCCACAAGTGCCAGCACCTCACCCTGGGCGACTGCCAGACTGACCTCACGCACCGCCGGCGGCTTGGCCGGGTCATAGGCCTTGGTAACGTTCTCAAGCTCGATTGCTGGAACTGGCATCGGCCTCGAGGGGCGGCACGCAACTGAAAACAGCAGCCACGCTTGGGTCAGCAGCCAAGCGGCCGCAGTTGGACAACCGCGAAGTCGCGGCTGTCATCAGACCAGAATTTTTCCAGGCCAAGGCCCGCTGCCCCCGCCAGCTGTTCAAACTCGGCCGGGGTGTACTTGTGCGACTCTTCCATTCGAATGGGCTCACCAGCTTCAAACTGCACCGTGCTGCCAGCGATGTCGACGGCGTGAGTTTCCTTGGCCCAGAGCCGGCTAACAATTGCACCAACTTCTTCATCCCAGTCGGCCCGAAACTCGAATCGGTCGCGATCGAGGTCTGTGCCGAGCTCCCGCGAGAGCCGGTCGAGAACGTTGTAGTTAAATTCTGCAGTAACGCCCTCGGCGTCGTTGTAGGCTGCCTCCATCCGGGGGATTTCCTTTTTGCAGTCAAAGCCGACAACCACCGAGCCGGCTGGCGCGCTGCCCGCCTCCTCCGCCTGCGACTCACGCAGAAGCTCGGCGAACAGTTCCAAAAGCCGGCCAGCTTCTGAGCGACTGAAGTTCCCGACAGTCGAACCGGGAAAGTAAATGGCCCGTGAATTGATAGGAGCCGCCGGCTTTGGCAGCGGATGGCGACGCGTGAAATCGGCCCAGACTGGTAGCACCTCAACTTCGTGACGGGCGGCAATTGCAGCCGCCGACTCGAGTAAAAAGTCGCGACTGATGTCGACGGGCACATAGGCCGCCGGAGCAGCCATCGCTTCGAGCAGAAGGTCAGTCTTGAGGCTCGCTCCGCTGCCAGGCTCAATCAACATACATCCAACGCCAAGAGCCTCGGCAACAGATCCTGCTGTCTGTTGCATGATGCCGAGTTCGGTACGCGTTATGTAGTACTCATCGAGTGAGCAGATTTGCTCAAACAGCAGGCTTCCGCGTTGGTCGTAATGCAGCTTGGCTGGGAGTGATTTATGAGTTCCCCCGAGCCCGTCAAGCACCTCATCAATCAGCGGTCGCTGCTGCGGTGCGTATTCAAGCAACTCGAGAGTCGCGGTGGATGACATCGTTGGGACGTTCGCTCCGCCTCCGTTGTCAGTCGATG
>CAZKSP010000063.1:0-10963 GCA_964555385.1 uncultured Chitinophagaceae bacterium | reverse complement strand
AAAACGACCACCGCTGTGACGGCAAAGACAACAAGCAGGTCGGCAAGAAACATGGTGAGCCTGGTGGATAGGGCAGGGTGGGCAAACAAGTAATACCCGTTTGTGGCCAAAAAACCACCACGGCGGGCCAGGAGTCGGGAACCGCTATGGGGGCCGGAAGGGGCATTTGCTACATCCGCAGTGTTGTCCGCAGATTTCCACCCCCAAATGTTGGACCGAAGATGTTGCCACTTTGCTCGGCCCGCTCCTCGCCTGCTGTCTGGGCAGTGCCATGGCTGCTGCTGTTGCCACTGGGGGTGTTGTCGGCGGCTGATAATGCTGACACCCTTCGCGTCGAAACCGAGGTCTTCGACGGCGACGCCGACGCGCCGCTGGCCAAGAGCCTGACCCTGTTCGCCCGAGATGTCGCCTGGGACTTTCTGGCCGTCACCCCAGCCGACGGCAAACCATCCGTTGAGCCGAGCGAAGATGGCTTTGGCGGTGAGATCATCCTCCATGATCCGGCCCGGGAACGGGTGGTGTTAATTGACTCTCACCGAAATGTCCGCACGACGATCGACGCAATTCAACTGGAACGGCTCAGCGTGTCACTGGCCAAGTGGGCGCGGCAGTCTGATGACAAGTTGATCTGCTGGGCCGGTGGCCCGGGCTTTGGGGAGGGCGTCCAGGTGGAAGACGACCAGTTGGAACTGGTTGGCCCTCGGGTTCGCTATCGGGTCAAAACCGTCGCTGCCCCATCTCCCGAACTTGCTGTGCGCTATCAGCAGTTTGCCGACACGGCCGTGCTGTTGCGAGCGCTGTTGCATCCCGGTGGCGTGCCGCCCTTCCCACGGCTGGCGATCAACCGTGAAGTAGCGGCTGCCGACAGCCTGCCAGTTGAGGTAACGCTTGAGACCGATCCTCGTGGCGGGTTCGCAACCACACCGCTGGCCGGTGTGCTGCAGCGACAACTGCGGTCGGTACACCGGATTCATCCTGCCTTGCGTTCAGATGATCTTCAACGCATCGCTGACGCCGAAGCCTGCATGGCGGCTGCCGAAGATGTCGATCTGGCCGCCTACACCAAGGCCAGTGCTACTGAGGTTGATGCCGAATAAGGCTGGCCGTCGGGAGCTGCCAGTCTGCCAACTTCTGCTGTTAGTTTCCCCGGGTAAGCCTTTAGGCGATGATCGGACAATGCAGCGATGCACCCCGCTGCTCCTCCATCCAGCCGGCATGATCCGCACCATTGCGTGTGGAATCGTTACGTCCAAGAAAGCTTGGCTGCGCGGTCGATATCTCCCTTGGCTCCTATCTTGCCCAGGCCGTCAGGTGCCTCTGGTCGCGGTGCCGTCCACTCGCCAGCAATAGCTTGACACCTGTACAGTTCTCGGCTCTATTCATCTGACACATCCATCAACACGAACGGAGGCTGGCATGCTGGTATTGTCCCGGAAGCAGAATGAACGAATTCGGGTGGGGGAATCAGTGGTGGTGACAGTGGTGCGGGTGAACGGTGACAAGGTTCGGATTGGGATTGAGGCCCCGACCGAAATGAAAGTGCTGCGGGATGAACTGGAGGTCGATGCGGTCGGCGATGTCCATCTGATGGATGTGGGTGAACTCCCGATCTCCCGAATCTGTAGCCTTGCTGGCTGAGCCGTTGCGGTTGGGCTCGGCCGGTTTTGGAGAACGACATGAAGACAATGGCGGCAACCGCCGGCCGGCCGGACGAGCCGAAGCATCCCGTCCGGCCGGCCACTCGCTGGCTGTTCTGTCGCCGTCGGCTTCCGCTGGTCATCGTCGCCCTGCTTCTTGGCCTGCTGCTGATCGGCGGGCTGATCTTGGCGACGCCTCCAGTCTTTTACCGGCGGGTGGTGAACCTCGGCCCCAATGCCGAGGCCTTGGCGGGAAGGTTCATAACTGAGGTGGCAGCGGTAATCGCCGCCGCAGACCGTGAAGGACCATGGGGAGTTGAGATGAGCCAAGATGCAATCAATGCCTGGCTGGGC
This sequence comes from uncultured Chitinophagaceae bacterium, assembly GCA_964555385.1. Classification (GTDB taxonomy): domain Bacteria; phylum Planctomycetota; class Planctomycetia; order Pirellulales; family UBA1268; genus UBA1268. The sequence continues at coordinate 8,972 of CAZKSP010000063.1, read as the reverse complement.
CATGACCTGCCGCGAAACCATCCTGAGTTGCTGGGCCAATCAGCCTGGGGGCGACTGGCCCAGCCACGGATTGAGTTTGTCCCGAAGCTTGCCCGCATCGGCATTGAGGTAAACACCTGGGGCGTGCGGGCAGTTGCCTGGGCGGAGGTTGAAGTAGGCCTGCGGGCCGCCAACCAGTTTGCCCTGACCGTTCGTCGGGCCGGCCTAGGTAGCCTGCCACTGCCCCGCGACGCAGTGTTGCGCGAATGCGCCAACCGCCTGTCCAAGGCGGGATTGGAAGCCGACATGCAGCGGTTTCGTGACCGCAGCCTGCTGCTTGTGACTGTGCCTGAGCAATTGGCTCAGCGACCAAGCGGGCCGGCGCAGGGTCCGCGACAGCCCACCCGTCGCTGGCAGATAGAGTCGCTACGGATCGACCAGGCCTTCCTCACGCTGGCCGGCAGCAGCCGGTCAACCGATCGTCGTCGGGCTGCCGACAGGGCCACCCCATGAGCCAACCACCAACACTCAGGTTTCTGGGCGCAGCCGGCACCGTCTCGGGCTCACGGCACCTGCTCGAGGTGGGCCGACAGCGGTTGCTGGTCGACTGCGGCCTGTTTCAGGGCGAGAAACGGCTGCGGCTGAAGAACTGGCAGGACTTTCCGGTGCCCCCTGCCTCAATCGATGCCGTGGTGCTCACTCATGCCCATCTTGATCATTCGGGCTTTCTGCCGAGGCTGGTGCGGGGCGGCTTTAAGGGGCCGATTTTTGCCACGGCCCCGACCGCTGACCTTCTTGATCTGCTGCTCTATGACTCAGCTAAATGCCAGGCTGAGGATGCCGCCTATGCCAACAAGAAGGGCTATTCACGGCACCGGCCCGCCCTGCCGCTGTATGACGAAAAGGATGTGAGTCGGACGCTTAAGCAGTTGAAGCGAATCGACCGGCTCAACTGGTTTGAACCAATTGCCGGGGTCCGCTGCCGGGGCCATGATGCCGGCCACATGCTGGGGAGTTGTTTCTATGAACTTGAACTGGGCGACCCGCCGGTTCGGCTGGTTTGCTCCGGTGATGTTGGCCGATTCGACGCACCGCTCTATCACGACCCCGCCCCGCCTCCGGCCTGCGATTATCTTGTCTGTGAGAGCACCTACGGTGATCGCGATCACGCCCAGGACAACCCGCTGGATGAGCTTGCTGCGGTGGTCAACGAGTCGGTGGCACGGGGTGGCATGCTGCTGATTGCCTCATTTGCGGTCGGTCGGGCCCAGCAACTGGTCTATCTGCTGCGAACCCTGATGGGCAGTGGCCAGATTCCGTCCTTGCCGATCTGGGTCGATTCACCAATGGCGGTGGCCGCCACTGAGGTTTTTCGCCAGCATGCAAAAGAACACGACTTCGTCGAGGCAATCGAGGCGGGCGTTGTTGGCAGCCTTTCACCCCGGGACGTACAGCTGGCTCGGTCGGCGGCAGAATCAAAAGCGATTAACGCCCACGACGGCCCGGGGGTGATCATTGCTGCCAGTGGGATGATGAACGGCGGTCGGATTTTGCATCACCTCAAGCGGCGGTTGCCACTGCCGAATACAACGGTGCTGCTGGCCGGTTTCCAGGCCAAAGGCACCCGCGGCCGTAGCCTGCAGGAAGGGTCGCGGGTGCTCAAAATTCATGGCCGGGAAATTCCGGTGGCGGCGGCCGTCCGCCAGATCGACGCGTTCTCTGGCCATGCCGACCGCCGCGAGATGATCCGTTGGCTGGAGGCTTTGCCGCCGCCCAAACAGACCTTTCTCGTGCACGGTGAGCCTGCCGCGGCCCGGGGCATGGCTGCTCGTCTCACTGAAATGTTTCAATGGAAGACATCCTGTCCCGCGATTGGTACGCGGGTCGTCCTGGAGTGACTGCTATGAGCAAAAAGCCATCATCCCGTTCGTCCGGCACGAGCAATCAGGGCGGACCGCCGTGGAGTGAGACCCACGGTGAGAGTTGCCCCACCCTGCCCAGCACGATTCTGGGTAACGATGCGTCTTATGTCGCCGAGAATATGGAGGAAATTCACCGATCGCCTAGCTATTGCCTGGCTCAAGACGACTGGGAGTTGCTCGAACGAGAAGAGATGCGGGGAGTCCGCATGCTGTTGGAACTTGGCAAGGCAGAACTTGCCTTCCAGGCCGATAACATCACCTCGACAATCATCGTCTTCGGTGGCACGCAGATTGTTGAGAAGACAGCAGCCGAGCGGCGGCTGGCCGAGGCCCGCCGGAATCTGGCTGCTGCCCCAGATGATGCCGCCCTGGCCCGTGAGCTCCGTCGCAGTGAGCACTTGCTTGAATTTTCCCACTACTACGATGCCGCCCGGGAGTTCGCTCGACTGGTTTCAATCGACAACCAGTGTGAGGAGGAGCGAGCCTACGTCGTCGTTACCGGTGGAGGCCCCGGTATTATGGAGGCGGCCAACCGGGGAGCCTTCGACGTCGGCTGCAAGTCGATCGGCCTGAACATCAAACTGCCAGCCGAGCAGCAGCCCAACCCGTTCATCACCCCCGAGCTCTGCTTTCAGTTCAAGTATTTCGCGCTGCGGAAGTTTCACTTTGTATTGCGGGCTGCCGGGGCAGTGCTGTTTCCCGGTGGCTTCGGCACACTCGACGAGATGTTCGAGACCCTCACCCTTCGGCAGACGCATCGGATGCAGCCGATTCCAATCGTTCTCTTTGGTCACGATTACTGGTCGCGGGTGATTGATTTTCAGTTCCTGGCCGATTCGGGCGTGATTTCTGATGATCACCTGAAACTGTTCAGCTATGCCGAAACACCTCAGGAGGCCTGGGACCAGATCCTCGCTTTTCGCGCTAACCAACCCACCTCAGCCCGGTAGCCGCAGGGTGAAGGTGCTGCCTTGGCCGGGCTCGCTCGCGACGGCAATCGTGCCCCCATGCGCCTGCACAATGTGCTTGACAATCGAAAGGCCCAGCCCCGTGCCACCGGCCTGTCGACTGCGGCCCTTGTCGACGCGATAGAACCGCTCAAACAGTCGTGGCAGGTGTACGGGTTCGATGCCACAGCCCTCATCGCGGACGGTGATCGTGAGCATTGAATGGGCTGTTTTGTCATCCGGCTCAAGGCTGGCCCGGACCCAAATCGGAGTGTCCGGACCACCATACTTGACGGCGTTGTCAATTAAGTTGAGTACAGCTTGTTCCAGCAGTGGACCGTTGACTGTGGCAACCAGGCTATCGCTACACTCGATTTCGATTGGTACACCACAATCAGCTGCCCTGGGGAGACAGTCAGACCGGGCCGCCAGCAGCACGTCAAGAATCGTGGTCGGTTCCAGTGGCAATGAACCGATCTCCTCGCTCTGTTCAATTCGTGATAGCGATAGCAGATCCTCAATGATTGCCTCCAGCCGGTCGGCCTGGCGGGCAACAATATCAAGAAACCGGCGGGCATCATCGGCATCGTCGATGGCTCCATCCAGAAGGGTTTCGACAAAACCCTTGATGGAGGCAACCGGAGTTTTCAGTTCATGCGAGACGTTGGCCACGAAATCTCGCCGGACCCGCTCGAGTCGCTCGAGTTCGGTGACGTCGTTGAGCACGATCACCGCCCCGCCCTCACCGGAAGGATCACGAAGGGCGGTGCCGCGAACCCGAATCGTGTGGTCGGTTGGGCCGGGCAGCACGAAGTCGTCCTCGACGGGTTCTCGGCAATCAATTGCCCGGAGCGCGAAGCGGCGGAGGTCGGGATTACGAATGACCTCCTGGAGCGGCCGTCGAATAACTGCGTCGATGTCGATTTTGAGCAGGTTGGCAGCAGCCTGGTTCAGCCCGACAATCCGCTGCCGAACATCGACGGCCAGCACCCCTTCGATCATGCTGTCGAGAACAGCCTCTTGTTGGGTGTCCTGCCGGCCGATCGTCAGGCCCCGTTCCACCAACTGATCTCGCAGCACAGCGACAGCCGCAGCAATGGTCGCGAATTCCGCCACCTCCGACCCCGGCATTTGGACCCCTGCCTCACCATTGGCCACCCGCCGAGCAGTCCGGGCCAACTCGCGGGCGGGTCGGGCTACCCGTGCGGCGATCATCCAGCCGATGAAAATGGCAGCCAGACCACCCATGAAAAAGCCCATGAGCAGTCGTCTGAGTGACTCACTGAGATTGCGGTCGGCAGAACGGGTGTCGGCCATGACGCGGACAATCTTGGTGTCGCCACCGTCGGTCTCAAACGGGACCGTCACTGCCAGTACCCGGCTGCCGGTGGCTGCGTCATAGCGACTGCCGCGAGCGACGCGGCCGGCTAGGGCTTCGGTCAGGAATCGTTCGGGGTCAGGCCAGCGGTCGAAGGGGGCGGTGTGGTTGCTCGGTTCGAGAAATGAATCGGGCAGCCGTTCGCCGCCGCCATCAAGCAGTTCAAAGCTCATGCCCGCAGGGATGCTGAGGCGACGGACCATTTGCTGGACAATGCGTTGGTCGTCAGCCTCAGGAAATTCCGATTGAGCTCCGGCGAGTCCCGTAGCCAGGATGGTCATCTGTTGAAACTGTGTCTCTTCGGTCAGCCGAGCCAGTTGCAGGGATGCCAGCCAGTAGCAGCCGCCCATAACGGTTGCGACTGCAACCGTATAGGTTGCAAAAAGGTGCCAGACGAGCCTGGTTCTGGGCATGCGGACGGGGACCGGTGGGGACGGAGTGCATCACGCCCGGAACCGATATCCCACGCCCCGGACGGTCTCAATATTATTGCCAAAAGCTCCGAGCTTTTTCCGAAGGCCGGCCACCTGTACGTCGACCGACCTCTCGGTGACAGGATAATCTTCCCCCTTGACGGCGTCGACGATTTGGGTGCGGGTGTAGGCCCAGCCGGGGCGCTTGGCCAGAAACTGAAGCAGGGCAAATTCAGTGTAGGTCAATTCCAGTGGTTCCCCGCTGATCTTGACTTCATGTCGGCCGGGGTGGATCGACAGTTCACGGACTTCGATCGTCGTTTCCAACTGGCTGCGAAGCTCGGCCTCTTTGCGTCGTAACAGTGATTTGACCCGAGCCGCCAATACCCGCGGGCTGAAGGGCTTGGTGATGTAATCGTCAGCCCCTCGGTCGAGCCCGCTGATCACATCGGCTTCTTCCGTCTTCGCGGTCAGCATGATGATCGGGATGTCGCGGGTCTTGGAGTCAGCCTTGAGCCGGCGACAGACTTCCATGCCGTCGATTCCAGGCAGCATCAGGTCGAGCACGATCAGGTCGGGCGGCTGTTTGCGAGCCAACTTGAGAGCATCTTCGCCCGTGCTGGCGCAGGAGATTGCATGGCCTGCTTTTGAAAGCGTATAGCGAACCAATTCCAGCAGGTCGTCCTCGTCATCGACCACGAGGATTTCATGGCTGACCTGCGGCCCGTTGCCGGACGGTGGTGTGGACAGGGGAGACTTCACACTCGCACCAGGAGAGAGGGTTGTCAGGGGCATTGGATGAGGCTCCTCAGGTCGCAGCCGTTGCGTGAATGGCTGTCGCTTCAACGTCGCCAGCCAGTGGTGGCTCACGGCGTTTTGACTTTGGAGTCTACGACAGCCCCCATCATCCCCAGAAACGTTAGGGTTCGATAAGCATCCTCGCGGGGTCGTAGGGCCGGCCGGCAAAACCTGCCAGAAAAGCGTCCGTTCCCTACGAAAGTAGCATCTCGACGTCTTCGGCGGTCAGGCCTGAGAGGATGCCGGTGTCGGCGGTGACAATCGAATCGGCCAGTTCCCGCTTCTGTTCCTGAAGGGCAAGAATCTTTTCTTCGACCGTATTGCGAGCAATCAGGCGATAGGCGAACACCGGACGGGTCTGGCCAATGCGGTGGGCTCGGTCGATTGCCTGGGCCTCGACGGCCGGGTTCCACCAGGGGTCGAGGATGTAGACATAGTCGGCTGCAGTCAGATTGAGGCCCTGCCCCCCCGCCTTGAGACTAACGAGGAACAGCCGGCAGTCGGGGTCTTCCTGGAACCGCTCGACCCGGCTCTGCCGATCGGTGGTCTTGCCGTCGAGATACTCATAGACCTGGCCGCGGGCATCAAGTTGCCGCCGCAGGATTGCCAGAAAACTGGTGAACTGGCTGAAGACGAGCACCTTGTGGCCTTCGTCGAGCACCTCGCCGAGCTGCTCCAGCAGGTTGTCGAGTTTGGCCGAAGGCTCATCGATGCGGCTGGCATCGATCAGTCCCGGATGACAGGCTGCCTGCCGTAGCCGTAGCAGGGCCTCAAGGACGGCGATTCGGCTGCGGCCAAGGCCCTGCTGGCCGATCCGGCTGGCCAGCTCACGTCGGAAGTGGCTGCGGAGTTCGTCGTACGCCTTCCGCTGTTGATCGCCCAATTCACAGAAGAGGGTCTGCTCAGTCTTTTCCGGCAGGTCGGCAAGAACCTGTGACTTGGTCCGGCGCAGCAGATAGGGCCGCACGGCCCGGGCCACGAGTTCGGCACCGTTGCCGCGGCCACCAGCCAGAAACCGCTTCAGCCGACTGGCAGTACCCAACTGACCGGGGTTGAGAAATTCAAAGATACTCCAGAGCTCCCCAATGTGGTTTTCAACAGGGGTGCCGGTCAGAGCCAGCCGCTGCCTGGCCTTGAGCAGCCGGCAGGCCTTGGCAGCCTGGCTGGCAGCGTTCTTGATGGCCTGGGCTTCATCGAGGACGACATAGTCAAACTCCAGCTTGCGGTGCTGGACGATGTCGCGGCGGAGGGTGCCGTAGGTGGTCAGCACCAGGTCATGGTTGCCGATCGAGTCGGTTGCCTCCGTCCGCTCCTGGCCGGTGTAATTCAGCAGTCGCAATTGCGGTGCGAACCGGCGTGCCTCTTCCATCCAGTTGAAAATCAGGCTCTTGGGTACCACTACCAGCGATGGACGCGGTGTCAGGCCCGCTTCGCGAACAACCTGCTGCCGCCGCATGAACAAGGCGAGGACTTGAATCGTCTTGCCCAGACCCATGTCATCAGCCAGACAGCCTCCCAGTCCAAGCCGTTCAAGAAAGGCAAGCCAGCCGAGTCCCTCTCGTTGATAGTGTCGCAGCGTGCCGGCGAAACCTTCTGGCTCATGCTCTGCTTCGGGGCGGCCGCCGGCTGCTAGTTCGTCGCGGATCGCGGCAAAGGCATCATCGACCTGCGACTGCGGCATGCTGGCGATCAGGGCATCGAGCAGGGCAGCCTGCATGCGGCTGTACCGCAGCCGACCATTCTGCTGGTCGGCCAAAGCTAGCAGCGGCTCAAGCTGCTCGGCAAAGTCGGCCGGCAGGATGCCGCGGGTGCCATCCTCAAGATCGACTGCCCGGTCGCCCCGAGCCAGTGCGGTCAGCAGGGCTGGCATATCAGCGACCACACCCCCGAAGTCGATCGAGCCGGACAGTTCAAACCAGTCGATCCCACTGGTAACGTTCCACGCCACACTGCCGGCGGGCCGGTAGCGGCGGCCAGCCACCTCAACTCCCCAGCCGACGGCAGCCAGTTGTGAAACCGAGGCATCGAGCCGTGAGCGGGGCACCTCGACATGGTGAACAACGGTGTCAGCTGCTTCGGCCTCGGCAGCTAGATGAGCCCGCGCAGGACCAAAGCCGAATCGGGGAAGGGCCGCCAATGCTGCCCGCTCAGCCGACCGATTCCGGCGGACGAGTCGTCGCCGCGCAGGGTCGGCAGCACCGCCGGCAGGATCGTCCGCTGCAAGAAGAATGCCGCCGTAGTCAAACCAGATTGTCCCGCCTAGCTGCACTGTCTGGCGGCCCCGGCGGGGGCGGCGACGGGACCGACCGATGGTGGCCTCGGGATCGACTGCCTCGGCAGATTCAGTGGCGGCGACGGCGGGTGAGTCATCCAGCACCAATTTGGGCTGCGGCCGGCCTGACTCCACCTGCCACCCGGTCCATCCTGGTAGTTCGAGCCGGGGAACATCGGCCAAGCCCGCCAGTCGTTCAATCAGTCCATCGATCTGCGAGCCAGTCAGTTCAATCGGCCCCCGTCGGTCAAACTGATCCATCCAACCTCGAATCCCGGAAGGGTCGTCATCCTCTGGCAGTGTCGTCTGCTCGTCCGTAAACGCTGGGTCGACCACGAGGCGGGCCAGCCGATCACCCAAGACAATGAAGCCGGCCCGCAGGATGAGCCGGGGCGCCTGCAGCGACCGACGCTCGCTGCCTCGCACCAGCAGGCCGTTGAGGCTGGCCTTTTTGGGCCGGACGAGCTTCTCGGTGCCGGTGGCCAGGTCATGTTCCAGGCAGGCCTCAAGGCCGCAGTCGTCCCCCGGCTCGACCACTAGGGCAAACTCCCAGGGCCGGCTGGCGTCCCAGACCAGGGGCACGACAGTCTCGGGGGCCCGTCGCGGCTCTGGCTGCAACACCAGTCGGCCGTGCTCGCAGAGCATCGCCAGATCGCGGGCAGCCGATTGCCGACTGAGTACGAATCGACTCATGGTCCGTCGCTCAAGCGGCCCACCACCATGGTGCCCCTCGTCGGCCATGGTGCCAGCCAGTGCCGCCAGCACCTGCCGTTCGTCGGCATCGAACTGATCAAAACGAACGTCGTTTGGCCCGATGGTGATCGGCTTGGGCCGGCCACAGGGCTGCCCCAACTCGTCGAGGCCCATGCGGCAGGGCAGCACAACGACCACTCGTTGTTCAGCTGCAGCCGGATCAAGCAGAAACATCAGGGTCCCGGTGCTCTTCCGGAGATCACCGAGTGCGAAGGCCGCTGAGCGGACCGCCGGCTCGACCAGTCGCCGTCGCGTCTCCAGCTCGGTTGCCCAGGCCGGTTGTCGGCTGCTGCGGCGGCTGGTCGGGCCGACGCTACCAGTCGGGCCGGGGCTGCCTACCGCAACACTGCGGTACCGCGTGGAGGTCTTTCCGGTTGGTGGCTGGCCAGCTTCCGCATCATGGCGAGCTGGTGAACTGGCATCGGTTTTTACAGTAGCAGCAATGCGGTCGGTGTCGTCATCATCGGCCGGTTCGTCGTCTGGAACCACGTCGAGCGTGACTGGGGTCTG
>CAZKSP010000062.1:0-11297 GCA_964555385.1 uncultured Chitinophagaceae bacterium | reverse complement strand
TGGTGGCAAGCCAAAGCCCATAGTGAGCAGCAGGATCGCTGGAGAGCTGTTTCACCAGTGTCGCAAACTCATCCACTGCCAGCTGATTGTCATCCGACGCCAACGCCGCCGTTGCCGCCAGCCAGTGAAAGGCTGATGACTTTCCCTCGCGGTCGGCCAGGGTAGCCAGTCGCTGAAGGGCGGCAGCTTTTGCCGTCGCATCCCAGGGATCAGCCGTCAGCTGCACCAATGCGAGAACTGCGGCATTACGAACCACAAAGGGATCGTTCGGCAGCACCGTCGCGAGGGCATCAAGGCCGGCAGCAGCCTGCAGAAGCTGCTGATTTTCCAGCCAAGCCAACGTCTGATTGGCCTCGCCAATTAATCGACGAGCCGTTTCAGGAGAGAGACGCCGGCTGCCGATCTGCCAAAAGAACACAACCGTCGCGGCAACGAGTACCGCTACCATGACAATGACCATACGCCGGCGTTGCTGCATCACCTAGTCGACTCCGAGGCCAAACACCCGATCTGAGCTGTCACTCGATCTCCTAAAATACCTGCAGACGATGAAATTGTGTCTGGTGAAAATGCATCCTTGCCTGCACCAGCGGAAGACCTCAGCTGAGACGGCTTGGGGGCAATTTAGAATACCGACCACGATGCGCAGCCGTGCCGTCTAGGCAATGACGCTGGCAGCCCCTAAGAAATCGCAGAACCAAAAAAATGTGCGCGCCTCGATTTTGTCCCTGACTGCTCTACGGCAAATATTCATCCCATACATCGAAACAACCCGAGGGGCAAAGGACTCGCCGAAATGAAATTCACCAAACACTTCACCGTCGCTGTTGCTTGCCTGCTGACGGTCACAGCGGTCACTGCAAAAGAGCGTGCGCCGTTACCCGAGCCAGCGGTACCGGGCCTTCGATACTACTACCCGCCGGAAAAAATTGTCCCGCGAGTGGTGGAGGCCGACGTCTGCGTCTATGGCGGAACATGTGCAGGTGTCGTTGCGGCAGTGCAGGCCGATCGAATGGGGCAGCGTGTTGTGCTGCTGGAGTTCGGCAAGCACCTAGGCGGATTGAGCTCCGGTGGGTTAAGCCACACCGATGGCGGCGACCCCGCGGTCTGCGGCGGCATCGCACGTGAGTTCTACAACCTCATTGGCCAACATAGTTTTCGCCCATCCGAAGCAGAAGCGGCCTTTGAACAGCTGCTGGCGGACACGAACGTGGCAGTCCATAAGCTCGCGCATCTGGAGGAGGTGCAGAAAGATGGCTTGAGAATAGTCGCGATCACAATGGAAGACGGTCTAACGGTGAGGGCGAAACAATTTATTGATGCCACCTACGAAGGCGATCTGCTCGCTCGTGCGGGAGTGTCGTGGCATGCCGGGCGAGAGGCAAATGCGGTCTACCAAGAGACCTACAACGGCATTCGACCGCCTGGGCAGGGCGGACATAACTGGCCGACCTCTGTCGATCCCTATCGCGTGGCTGGCAAACCTTCCAGCGGACTGCTACCGCGGGTCAACGACGATCCCGGAACGATCGGTGACGGTGATGCTCGGATTCAAGCCTTTTGCTTTCGCATGTGGCTAACCAAAAAAAACCCACTGCCTTTTCCGAAACCGGCATCCTACGAACCGGAACAGTACGAACTGCTCGCCCGTCTGTTTGAGTCAGGAGCCAACCCGCATATTGGCTGGAGCATCGACACGAATAACCATCACCTCTTTCGTGGCGCGTACTTCATCGATTTCGTGGGAGGGAACTACGGCTGGCCAAATGCTGATTGGTCGGAACGTGAACGGCTTTTTCAGGCGCACGCGAATTACCAGATCGGATTGATGTGGTTTCTCGCCAATAGTGACCGCATCCCCGAGCCCTATCGCGCACAGTTTCGGGAATGGGGGCTGCCACGTGATGAATACGTCGATACCAGCGGCTGGACCCATCAGCTATACATCCGCGAGGGTCGGCGGATGGTCAGTGACTACGTGATGACGCAGCACAACTGCCAGGGCAGAGAGGTGCCTGATGATTCGGTCGGGCTCGCCTCCTACAACATGGATTCACACCACTGCCAACTAACCGTGATCAATGGCAGCGTACGGAACGAAGGCAACGTAGAGATCAGTGTCGAGCCCTATCCGATTGCCTATCGGGCGCTGACTCCGAGACGTAATGAGTGCATAAATCTACTCGTTCCAGTTGCGCTTTCATCAACACACATTGCCTTCGGCTCGATCCGCATGGAGCCGGTCTTCATGCTGCTGGGGCAGAGTGCAGCAACGGCCGCAGTTCAGGCAATCGAGTTCGAGGTTGCCGTGCAAGACGTAGACTATGCGCTGCTGCGTGAGCGATTGCTGAAAGACGGCCAAATCCTGCAGTACACTGGACTCCCGCGACGCCGTGGCCAAACCGAAATCAATCCAGCAGATCTTCCGGGAGTCGTACAGGACAATGACGATGCTGAGCTAGCGGGCCCCTGGTCGGTCAACAACGTGACGCACCCTCGCGTTGGCGAGACCTATGTGCACGACAACAATCAGGCGAAGGGAGCATGTCGAGCCCGCTATGTCTTCGAACTGAAATCACCAGGGCAGTATGAAGTGCGGGCAAGTTGGCCACCCAATCCTAATCGGGCTACCAATGTCCCAATGACGATTCATGCTGCCGCCGGGCACACAAAGACGCTGCGAGTGAACCAGAAACGCAGTAGTTCAGACGGATTTCATTCGCTGGGAGAATATGCGTTTGATTCCACCGCGATCATCGAAATCACTAACCAAGACACCGACGGATTCGTGATTGCCGATGCCGTACAGCTGTTGCCGGTGAAGTCTGCCGAGCAGGCTGCCTCAGAGCAAACGGACGATCCTGAGGCACGGAAAATGGATGACGACGATTCTTCTTCTTTATCTAGCCAACGCGATGCTGTGCAGCATCGGCAAACGATCAAAGGAAATGCTCCCAACGTCCTGCTGATGTTTGCCGATGATCTGGGCTATGAAACGCTGGGGTGTTACGGCGGCAGACAATTCACCACGCCACATTTGGACCGACTTGCCGCCACAGGAATGCGGTTCACGCGGGCGTATACCAGCCCCGTCTGCACCCCGTCACGGATGAGCCTCTATACCGGGACGTACATTTCTCGGCATGGATATGACGAAGTCTTGCCCGTGCACGTAGGCAGCCGTAAGTCAGTCGATTTTCGCACTCGCTGGACAACATTCCCGCAGTTGTTGCGGAAGAGCGGCTACTCGACGTCAGTCACTGGCAAATGGCAGTTGGCCGCTTTGGAATTTCATCCCCAACACTGTCGCGATGCAGGCTTTGATTCCTGGTGCGTCTGGCAGATTTGGCGACATAACGCAAAGACGACACGGTATTGGAACCCCTGCCTGAATCACGACGGCAAAGTCCGCGATGATATCTCGGAACGCTTTGGGCCCGACGTGTTGGCAGACTACGTGATTGCTCAAATGAAATCTGCCGTCGCCCAGAAACGACCTTTCTATATCCATCACAATATGATGCTGCCACACATTCCTATTGTGGCGACACCAGCCGAGAAGGTCAGTGGTGAACCGCCGTCACTCGCGCGGATGATCAATTATATGGACACCCTGTGTGGACGAATCATTGCTGCAGTCGACGATCTGGGAATCGGCGAAGATACATACATCATTTTCATGGGTGACAACGGCACTGACTCACGCCGGCCCCGAAAAACTACGTCCGGACTCGTTTTGGGCGGGAAAAGAGACTTGAATGATGCCGGCACTCATATCCCACTGATTGTGCGGCGGCCGGGCACAATCCAGGCCGGGGCTGTGGTTGATGATCTGGTCGATATGGCCGATTTGTTTCCCACAATCTGCACGTTAACGGGGGTTCGTGTGCCGCCAGATTTAGCGTTGGATGGCGTCTCCTTTGCTGGCCGCTTGCTGGCAGCAGAACCCTCCCCGAGACAGTGGGTTAGCGGCGGGTATTCTGGGAAGCTGAGCCTGTTTGACGGAGTATGGCGTCTTGAATCTCCATCAGGAAGGATTACAGATTCCCGTCACCTGCCGCACGAAACCGTCAGCAACGATGCCCAAGCGAACTCGAATGCCCATGTTCAGCAACTACGAAAAGTGACCGCTGCCTTACGCTCACCAACGACGGCTAAATGACGCAACCCCAAGAGGGCAGGCGGTCGTCAAGCTCTGTCGGACCCGATGGCGTTCCTATTAATTCGTAAACAACCGGTACAGCGGTCGCATGCATCGCCCATTCTTTGGCTGCACTGACTTTATGACAAACCTCTCCCGCCACACACGCTCGTTCGTTTTACTCGCTTTCCTACTGACAGCAGGCTCAGCGGAGCAGCTGCTTGCGGACCAGGTTTTGACGAAGAACGCTGACTTTGAGACCGATCAGGATGGCGACAACTGGCCCGACGGCTGGCCGCAGGTCAAGCCGGGTGGGTCGTGGGTCAAAGAAGACGGAAACCATTTTCTCCGGCTTTCCAGCCCGTCGCCGGGTGAAACGGTCATGCTTTATCAAGAAATCCCCATTCCCATTGGCGCCGAGGCGATTGAATTGGTTTGGAAGCAGCGAATAAGCGGGCTGCAGCTGGGCCAGCAGTCGTGGTTTGATGCCCGCATCATGATGGAGTTTCTAAACGCCAACCGTGCAAAGATCACACCGTCGCCAAGAGCGCCATCTTCGCGCCAAGACACCAATGGCTGGGTCTCGAAATCCTCAGCCTTTCTCGTGCCGGCAGGCGCGACAACCCTGAAGTTCATGCCTTGTCTCTTGCAGGTAACCGCCGGAACTTTTGATCTGGATGATGTCGTTCTGCGTGTCGTCGATGCCACCCCGATTCGGCACGCCGCCGAGATCACGGCATCGCAGCGGCGGGTAAAGCTTGAGAATGACGCTGAGAAGCGCAGGGCAAAAGCGGGGCGTCTGCTGACTGCAAATGGTTCGCTCATCACCAATGGAAATTTTGAGACCGATTCCAAATCGGCTGGCTGGCCTGACCATTGGGGCCGCCTGAAGATCGGCGGAAGCTGGGAACAGGAGGGTGACAATCACTTTCTGCGACTGCGATCGCCCGCACCCGGCACGATGGTCATGGCCTATCGAACCTTCGATCTGCCAGCAGACACCAAGGCATTGGAGTTACGGTGGCGTCAGCGTGTCACCGGCTTGAAAAAGGGCGACTCCCCCTGGTTCGATGCTCGGATCATGATGGAGTTTTCCGGTATCGATGGCAAGAAACTGAAATCGACTCCTGCTGCCCCTTTTTCGCAGAGAGACACGGCTGGTTGGATTGAGCGGAGCACCCAGTTTCTGGTTCCCGAGGCCGCGCTAACCCTCGTGATGATGCCGAGTTTGTTTCAGGCACAGTCAGGCACATTCGACATTGATGACCTTGTTCTACGTCCAATCGAACCCGAACCATTGCTGATGGCCGCAAAGCGTCGCGAGGCGGAAGTCAGAGCCCGCTACGTCCCCCCCGAAGAGCCCGATCAGACCCGCTGGCCAAGCGAACTACGTGTCGTGGGAAATCGCCTACATGATGTCACGGGCACTGAAGTCTGGCTGCAAGGCGTTAACGCCGGCGGCCTTGAAACCCTGCCAGGTGATCGACAGGTGATAAAGTCCGTGGTGGTCGCCGTCGACGAATGGCAGGCTAACTGCGTTCGCGTTCCAATGAATGAAACCTTCTGGTTTGGCAAAAGTGCCTATCAGCGAGACGATGGGCAGGAGTATCGCGAAATAATTTCGCAAATTATCACGCTGGCGGCCAACCGCGGAGCCTACGTCGTGATTGACCTGCACCGTTTTCGTGCGCCCAAATCGGAACATGCCGATTTTTGGAAAGAGTTTGCGGCGTTGTACAAGAACCATCCCGCCGTCCTCTTTGACATTTTCAACGAACCCCATGGCGTGACCTGGGAGCAGTGGCGAAATGGTGGCTGGGTTGGCGAGAAAACGGGTGTCGATGAATCTGCATTCCTGGCCTCCGAAGAACAGCGGAAAAATGAAGGCTTTGAATCAATTGGCATGCAGAAACTGGTTGACGCAGTACGCTCAACCGGCGCAAAAAACATCATTGTTGCCGGGGGTATTTTCTGGTGTAACGACCTGTCCGGCATCACGAGGGGTTACGCCCTGAACGATTCGACGGGCAACGGCATCATGTACTCCTGGCATACGTACAACTGGCACACCAATTGGCAAGAAAAGGTTTTGGCAACTGCGGCCGAGCATCCGATCTTTCTCGGGGAAGTGGGAGCGGATATCAAAAAATTGGACTTCATCCCCGCCGCCGACCAGGAAGATCCCTACACATGGGTGCCCGACATGCTGGGCTTTATCCAGCAGCATCGCCTCAATTGGACCGGTTGGTGCCTGCACCCAAAGGCTTCGCCAGTCATGATTTCTGACTGGAGTTATACGCCAACACCTTTTTGGGGAGAATTCGCCAAACAAGCGTTGAAAGGACGCAAATTTCCGCTGAACAAGACGCGGTAGCGGCAACTGGGCTTGCCCCCTCAACAGGGCTCATTGAGGCGTGCGATGAGGGAAAAACCGCTGGGCCCAAACCGGGCTGGAACGAAACGAAAACCCCCAATTGGCCACACTAACAACTTTTCAGCATCATGCCCGTTTACCATGGATGGAATGATGCGATCAGATTTCGACCACTGCTTTCGGCCGATTAGTCAATCTGGCCGCTCGGCATCCGTAGACGATAACGTTCAAGCCCCTCACCCTCAGGAACATAACAATGCCTTCAAAACTTTTTTTCGCTGCCTGTGCGGCCGGCGGGCTGCTGATCGGTTCATTCCCCTCGTCTTGGTCTCTGGCGGATGAGGCTCCGCAGAGAGAGCGGCCTGTCGCGGAAAGTGGAAAGGCAGAACCCCGGGAAAAGGATGGCCAGGACCGGCCCGAACGCCGACGCGAGCGAACAGGACCCGCGGAGGGTCGGCCACCAGTCGATAAACCGCTCGGTCCAGATTCGCCAAGGCAACGCATGCGGCCTGGCGCCGAAACGCGCGAAGGAATTGATATGCCGCAGCAATTGATGCAGCGGATGGGGGAGATCCTCGAGCGGCTTGAGCGTCTCGAGCGGCGTATGGACACTGGTCCTGGAATGCGTGACGGGCGGCCACCGATGCAGGACAATCGAAGGGAGGGGCCTCGCCCTGAGTGGCAAGGCGACCGCCGCGAGGGCTTTCGTCCGGAGCCCCGCGGACCGAGGGAG
Organism: uncultured Chitinophagaceae bacterium; assembly: GCA_964555385.1. Lineage (GTDB taxonomy): Bacteria > Planctomycetota > Planctomycetia > Pirellulales > UBA1268 > UBA1268. The sequence continues at coordinate 4,049 of CAZKSP010000062.1, read as the reverse complement.
GGCGACGGCCAACGGCGGGAGGGGCAGCCGCAAGAAATTCCGAATCGACCGCAGGATCGTCCCTGGATTTCTGAAGAGATGCGAGGGCGGATGCAAGAAAGAATGCAGGATGGCCGCGGGATGATGGAGCAGGCGCGACAGCGGATGGAGGAAGCCCGCGAGCGATTTGAAGCAATGCAGAGGCGGATCGAGGAACTCGAAGCTGAAGTGAAACAACTCAGAGCAGCCGACTGACTTCTACCGTTTTTGCAGGCAGGTTATGGCGAATCTCTTCCTCTTCCGACCGCTATGCCTTTGTAGATGAAAAAGTCAATGTGACGATCTACGCCGGTTTACGCGATTGTCGCTTTCCAGCATCGATCGATCGTCTGATCGCTCCCCGGTCGCGGGACACCACAATCAAAGGATCGCCGGCACCTCGACTAAGGCAACTCAGCAGTGATTGCCATAACGATTGGCGCTGATGAGTCTTTCCCCTTGGCGAGTTCCACCGATCGGATCGTCTCCTGTCGCTTCGGCTCGATCGCAAGGTACCGCACCTGTCGCCCATTGCGGAGTTTGAACGCAAATTCGCTCCCTGGCGCATCGATCCGCCGAACATAGTCAACAATGTGCCTGCCATTGACGAGCGGATGCTCTTCGACCTGTCCGTCGTCGTAGTGCAACCGCACCGTCATCGACACTGTGCCTTTGGGCGTGGCTGGTGAACCCCAGCCTGAGATCCCTCCGAGGATGTGAATCGCCCTAGCCGGTGACGACAGGGGCAGCGACACACTTGAGGGCATTGTCGGCGGGACCTCACCCCTCGGCCCATTGAGCATGATCACATTGGGGACGGAATCGCCTTTGGGATCAACCGGCTGAAAAGGGACGCCCTTGAACGTCTTTGGCCCCCAGTCTTCGAAGGCTACCGTTTCGGCTCGGTTGTTGACGTCGTGAAACATGCCACGCGTGCTGATGACCGTCGCAAACTTCGCCAGCGGCAGCGGCAGATACCTGCCCTTTGCTGTCAGGAAGGCCAAGAGGTCAGCGAACTTGGCGGGAGGAAGCTGCTTTTCAAAACCGACCGGCATCAGCAAGTTGCTCGACGGCAGGAACTCGTCGATCTCATCTCGCTGAATTGCGAACCGCTTCGCCTCTGCATCGACGATCTCGATTGCCGTGCGGCTCTCGGACGCCAGCAGTCCGGTGACGACTTTGCCGTCTTTGGTGATCACGGTGTAGGCCCGGAAGTTGCCTTCCACCGAACGGTTGGGATCCAGAATATGAATCAGCAGCTCCTTGGGTGGGTGCACCGCCATGCCGGTGAGATCTGGGCCAACCTGCCCCCCTTCGCCCGAGTGCCTGTGACACTTGGAGCACTGTTCTTTGAAGACGGCCTTGCCGCTTGCTACGTCGCCGCCAGCAAGCACGATCGGCAGGATCTCATCAATCACCTTCTGTCGGTCTGCATCGGGCAGTCCACCGCCCGAGGCGATCATTATCCTAGCTCGCGTACGAATCTTCTCGTCAGGATGCTCCGCGAGCCTGTTTCGCTCCACCAGTGGCAGATCGGTCAGCCGCACCTTGCCCCCCTCAATGGCATCAACAAGCACGCAGACCCACTCTGCACTGCCGACCGTCAGGCGAAAGGCCGCATCCCGCATCGCAGGCGGAAGAGTCAGAGCCTTCGTGATCAGCTCCTCAGCGATCCCATCGCCACGAGAACTACCTACCGCAGTCAGTAGTCCGGCGGCGAGATCTGGATTCATTCGGGCATTAATCAGTTCCAGCAGCGCAATCGCCGCGTCACCATCGGTTGGCCGCATGCTCATCAGGCGTGCTGCCGCGTCACTGCGAACATCGCTGGCGGCTTTTTCATCTTTGACGACTGCCATCAACGCCTCAACGACCTGATCCATCGCATCGTCGAGCACGTCACTGCCGGATCGCTGCACAAACGCGATGAGGTCGCCCTGGCTGGCCACCGGCAGCCGTGCCATCAGGCCAACGATCACCTCTTTGCTCGCCTGCCCAAACTCAATCTCCCTCCCCTTCGGCCAGCCGCGCGAGAGCCCTGCCACGACCGCCGCGGCAACCGCCGGCGGCGTTTCCGCGAGGTGCCCCACCAGTCGGTCAACCTCATCAGCACTTCCGCCGCGGGCCACATGTTCAGCGATTCGCTCAATCAAGGCGTTCCGCTTGGGATCAACCGCGATGTCCGCCCTGACCAGTTCGGGCAAAACATGTGCGGCCTGAACCGCTGCCGCCGCCGTGGCCGCGTCGGTGAGCACCGCATCATCAAATGTGCGGCGATCCGCCAGCATGTCCATGACGATCTGACCTGCAACTGGCGACGCCGGATACTCAGAGAGTGCCTCGAGCATAGCCAGACGCACCAGCGGCGAAATGTCGTGCGCGACATCAATCTGGCCAAGGGTCTGGAGCAGCCTTCCCTCCTGCGGCAAGGCCTTGATGGCATTCATCCGCACGCCCGCCGAAGGATGCTCTGCCGCTGTGAGGACGGCTGCCACCGACTCTGGATCCGCCTGCTCTCCGTCGAGCAGCCCGAGAGCCCGCAGCGTCCAGATCGCGTGAATTGCACCCGGATTCAGACCAATCGCATCAACCGAGTGATCTTTCACCAGAGCCAGGAGACCAGGGACCACATCCCGGCCGTCATCTGCACGGCCAGTCGCTCGATCGACCAGAGCCCGCTGAGCGAGTGTTCGCCAGAGCATGTTCGTGTCGGCGAGTGCAGCCACCAGTTCGTCAGCAGTCGCAGCCGCGAGTGTCGTGCGACGCGGTGCGGCACTGCCTTCCGCGGTCAGCCGCCAGATACGGCCATGCGTTTTGTCTCGCAGCGGAGTCTCGTAGGCATTGCCCCTGCCGTTCTCGAACCCTTCCGGAGTCGGGTTATGCTGGACGATGAAGTTGTACCAGTCGACGATCCACAGACTGCCATCAGGTCCAACTTCGGCGATGATTGGTGCGGTCCACTCGTCGTCACTGGCTAGCTGACTGTAGGCCATCCGGCTGCGGAAGTCTGCACCCGAAGGGGAGATCTCAAACGCGGCGACAACGTGGCCGGTTGGCTCACAGACAAACGCCATCCGGTTCCAGTACTGCTCGGGGTAGGCCCGGGCGGTGTAGAGCCGATGCCCAGCAGCCGCGGTGAAGTGACCGTGATGGTCGACCTGGCGGATGGGAGCCTTGCCGTCAGGCCCGCCCTTGCGGGGAGCAATTTCCATCGAGGGATTGCCTGCAATGCCCCGCAGGGTGGTGGCTGTCCAGCCCCGCACCCGCTCGTAGACACGGTTGGGCAGCGGCATGTGTTCGCTGGGATTTCCGTTGGCGGTTGAGCCAAACACGACGCCTTCTTCACTGAAGCCAAAGCCCCAGGAGTTGTTGTTGGTACTGCGAAGGAACTCAAGCTTCGAGCCGTCTGGCAGGAAGCGGAAGAAGCCCTGGCCAAACCTGATCCGTTCGCCACCCACCGTGCCCTGGAAACCAGAGTAGCCAACCATTCCGTAGACCCAGCCGTCGAGGCCCCAGGTGAGGCTGCTCGGTCCGGAGTGGGTGTCTCGCGTTCCCCAGCCGGTGGAGAGCACCTCGCGGCGGTCGGCCTTGCCGTCTCCGTCATCGTCGGCGAGGAAAAGGATCTCCGGCGCCTGGGCCACGATCAGCCCTCCTGCGTGCGGCAGGATCGAGGTCGGGATCGACAGGCCTTCAGCAAACACACTGCGGCTGTCTGCCACTCCGTCCCCGTCGGTGTCCGCCAGTCGCACGATGCGGTCATGGCCACGCCCCTCACCTGGCAGCACAAGCTCGTTGGGATAGTCGACGCTTTCCGCCACATACAGGCTGCCATCGGCAGCAAAGGTGATGGCCAGTGGCTTTCCTGCAAGCAGTGGCTCGTTGGCAAACAGTTCGGCCTGAAAACCTTCGGGCGTGATCACATGCTTCAGTGACTCACGAGGGGAGAGAGGCTTCTGCATTGTCGTGATCGGCTCACCGACCGTGCCCCACTGCGCATCAGGCACGTAGAAGGGAACCTTCGCCGGCTGATA
>CAZKSP010000061.1:0-11468 GCA_964555385.1 uncultured Chitinophagaceae bacterium | reverse complement strand
TCGACATCCTCACCTATCTGGCCGAACAGGAACTTGGCCTGCCGCAGGGCCGGGTGATCGGCCTGGGCACGCTGCTCGACACGCTGCGGTTCCGCAGCCTACTGGCCCTCAATCTCAAGGCCCCCGCCACCCAGGTCTCCGCGGTCATCCTCGGCGAGCACGGCGACAGCATGGTGCCGATCTGGTCGAGCGCCAGCATCGGCGGCTTGCCGCTGGAGAAATACCCCGGCTACACCACCAAGCTTGGGCAGGACACCTTCACCCGGGCCAAGACTTCGGGCGCTGAGATGATCAAAAAGAAGACCGGCGCCGGCTTTGCTGTCGGAGTCTCGATTGCCGAGGTGATCCACGCCATAGCGCTCGATAGCAAGCGGATCCTACCGGTTTCAACCGTGCAGCGGGGCTGCTACGGACTTCGCGACGTCGCCCTGTCGGTGCCCACGGTTGTCGGCCGAAAGGGTGCCGAGCAGACCCTCGAAGTCGAGCTCTGGCCCAAGGAGGTCCAGGCCCTCAAGCGATCCGGCAACGTGCTGCAGGAAACCCTCGGCCAGGTTCTTGCCGCGTCGTGACTCCGTACGTCTGCTGGCACCCGGTCACTCTGAACGTTCCGAGTGATTCCTCATCGACCGCAGAAGTCCCTGCACGCGATTTGATGGTGCGCTGAGCGGAACCGAACTCCGAGAGGCCCACAATACGAGTGTTGATGGTTCGCTTCGCAGGACCACCGTCCAGGAAGCCCGAGGCGCGAGCCGAGGGAATGCGTTTCGGGGATCAAATAACGTGCATTCCCTCAGCTTGCGCTTCGGGCTTTTAGGCACAGGCTGTTTACGGATCTGTTTGCTAATCACCGCGAACACGCACCATCAAAAGCCGCAGCCCGCTGGTTAAAGGGGGTGATCCCCAGCCTTGCAGCCCGGAGCTTTCGGTGACTTCGGACGGGCCGCGCCCCCCGATGCATGCCCGTGCCGAACCGGATTGGCCGGTCGGCTCATGCACTGGCCAAAAACGATCACTCGGCCGATTTTTGTTCCCAGTCGCGGGCCGTGACGCCCCAAAGCCGCACGGTCTGATCCCAGCCGCCGCTGAAGAGCCGCTGTTCGGAAGGGCCAAGAGCCACCGCCCAGGCAGCATCAAGATGACCGGCAAGTACCTGAAGTGGTGCTGGCTCGTTGGTGTTCCAGAGGATGACCTTGCCGGTATCGGTAGCTCCAACAACAAGTGGCTCATGCCGGCAGGCGGTAAGTTGCCAGATTTTCCCCGTCGCTCCGGTCAGGGTCATCACAAGTTGCAGGCTGGGCGTTCCAGTCAGGTTTTGCCCTGGCAGCCGCCAGAGTTTCACCTGACCATCCGCCCCGGCAGAGGCAACGTCCCACCCGCGGGCTGGCTCGGGGTTCCAGCAGACACTGTTGACCTGCCCACGATGCCTTCCGGCCCGACACCATTCCCGCCCCTCCAGCGTGACGATGCGAACGAGGCCGTCCTCGCAACCCGTCACCAACAGGCCATCAGCACGCGGGGAGAAGGCAACCGTAAAGACCCTGCCTGGGTGTTTGAGCAGTCCTGCCGGCTCACCAGATGATGTCCAGAGCCTGACAGTCTTGTCTTCACCGGCGGTGGCAATGGCCGAGCCATCGGCTGACGTTACCGCCGTAAAAACCCGTCGTCGGTGCCCGCTGAACTTCCCCACCAGTTCCAGCTTATCGCCACCGGCAGCCGCAGCACCGCCATCGGTGAGGAGCCGGTAATGCCCCACAAACCCATCATCGGCCGCCACCAGCAAGTCATCTGAGCCAGGGAGCCAGCAGAGTCCATTGATGGGGCCGGCACCGGAATCTATCCCTGCCAGCCGACTGCCAGTAGTCGAGTTCCAGACCGACAGCCTGCCCGCGACCGTTCCCACCGCCAGGCGGTAGCCATTCGCCGAGGAGGCGAGACATTTCACCGGCTCATCGAATTGCAGTCGCGGTTGGGGATCCCCCCTGCCGTTCCAACGACGCAGCGTGCCGTCGGCCGATGCCGTCAGGACGGCCTCTCCACTCTGGGCCACCGCGACGGCCCAAATACTGGCGGCATGACCGCTCAACTCTCGCGGCGGTAGCTGGCCTGTCACCTGCCAACTCCGCAACAGGCGGTCGCCGCCGGCTGTCACCAGCCGATCATTGCCGACAAACCGTACCGCGTTAACCCGCACCGGATGATCAAGCCGGCGGCGTTCATCGAGCGACATCGGGTCCCACAGCCTGACTGTTTGATCCTCCGATGCCGACGCCACCAATCGGCCATCTGGCGCGAACGCCACCGAGAAGACCCGACCTTGGTGACCCAGCAACTGCCCGACTGGCTCAGCCGTGTCAACGTCCCAAAGCCACACGCTCCCATCACGAACTGCCGCCGCCAACGTTGTGCCATCCGGCGAGACGGCAACACCATAGACACTGTTCCCGACCGGACCGTACGAGCGGATCAGTTTCCGTTCGCGGGTGTCCCAGAGCCGCACAACACCGTCTCTGCCTCCACTGAAGAGTCGCTCGCCTGTCGGCAGAAATGCCAGCCCGTAGATTCTTTGGGTTGAGGCATCGAGTTGTTCAGGCACGTCTGGTCGGTCAGGGGCAATCAGCATGATCGTACCGGCAGCTCCAGCAACAGCAGCCAGCCGACCAGACTGGGAGACTGCGGCAGCCCAAATGCGGCCCCCCGGCAGACTGACCCGCCCAAGCGACGCAAGGCCGTGACCGCGCAGTGAAACCATCACAGCGTTCCCAGCAGCATCACCGGCAACTGCCAAGCGACCGTCAGCCGCAACAGCAACAGCCGTCAACCCGCCTTCAGGGTTGTTCCAGGCTGCCACTGCCTCATCCAACCCAGCCCGCAGGCAGTGAACTGCTAGCCCGTCATTGGCCGGCAGCGAGCCAGGAATGGGTGGAACTGTGACTGCCGCCAACGCGGCCTGCCGGTCTTCCAACAGCCGGCTGACCGTGGCTGGCTCATGCTGGCGGCCGGCCGCCACCGCCTGCCGCAGCAGTGCCCCCGCCAGGCTTACCCGCGCCGCGTCGGCTGCCCGTACGGCTCGTTGTCGTTCCCGACTGTTGGCAATGGCGAAAGCACCGATCACGGTAAATGCAGTCACGGCCATGAGCACCATCGCCATCGACAGCATCGTGACCGCCGGATGCCGGCGGGCCCAGCGGCTGATCCGCTCCACCCGGCCTGGCCGACGGCACCGCAGCAGCTGGCCTGACTGCCATCGGCTCAGTTCTGCGGCCAGCTCCCATGCTGTCGCAAACCGTTTTACCGGATCGACGGCCAGACAGCGTCCGAGGATCGCGGCCAGATCGGCCGCCGCGTACGGCGAGCAGCCCGTCGCCTGCGCGGCCGCCTTTCCCTCAGCCAGCAGAAACGAATTCTCATTAGCGGTCGTCAACAGTGCCTGAGCTGCCGCCGGTGTTTCTGGCTGCCCGGCTGGAGGCCGGCCAACGACGAGTTCAAACAGCACCAGCCCTAGACTATAGATATCACTGCGGGCATCAATCAGATCATCACGGCCCGCCAGCTGTTCCGGGCTCATCGCCCCCGGTGTACCGACAATCCGCCTGACAGCCTGCAAACGGTCATGGGCCCGATGATCGAAGCGGCGGCCGATGCCAAAGTCGATCAGCTTGAGAACGCCCTGCCGATCAACGAGGAGATTCGATGGTTTGACATCAAGATGCAACACCCCCTTGGCATGGGCTGCAGCAAGCGCGGTTGCGGCGTCATGCACAAGGGCCACCCGCGCGGCCAATTCTGGCCGGCCATCCCTCACCCATTCGGTGATTGACCGCCCTCCCTCCACCAGTTCCATCATGATCCAAGGATGATCATGGCCAGCCACAGCCCGCCGGCCCACGGTATAGACCCGGGCAATGTGCGGGTGCTCAAGGTAGCCAAGCAAGGCGGCCTCATCCTCAAGGCGGCGCCGCACACAGGCGGCCGTTTCCGCTCGCACCAGCTTGACCGCCACCCGCCGTGGCGGCGCGTGCTGACGGGCTTCATAAACCTGCCCCATGCCACCACTGCCGATCAGCCGCAGAATTGTGACGCCCCCCAGGTCGGTTCCGGCCCGCAAAGATTCGCCTGAACCAATAACTTCTGTGCCGGGGCGAGCAAGAAAACCAAAGGTCTCATCACTGCCTGTCAGGAATCCACTGTCACGGCCAGCGGCAGCCTCATCGAGGTATCGCATACCTCTTGTTCTACCCCCCTGCACGGACGGCAGCGAGCGTTTGGTTCCTCAAGATCAGCAGGCCGCCACGAGGCACGTCGACGGCTAATACTCAAAGCAAACGAGCAATCAAACGACTTACTCAGGGCCGATGGGCCAATCCCCTGCTCAACATCCATCACCGCTGAACGCGGCTGAATGCACACGGCGGCTTCGGAGTTTTTGGGGTTAACGACACCCCCGCAACCGATACGTTGAGGTTCGATACCATCTCTATTTACCCGTCATATCACATGACGCTTCAAGGGAGACGCATCCCGGATCAAATGAAACAGTCGCTTCCCATTTTCGTCGTCCTGCTGCTGGCACCGCTCGCTGCCATCCACGCGGCAGATCAACACCATGCGAAACCCAACATCATCCTGATCCTGGCTGATGACCTCGGCTATGGGGATCTCGGGTGCTATGGCAGCGAGATCAATGCCACACCAAACATCAATGCGCTGGCACGCGACGGTCTACGCTTTACCGATTTCCACTCCGCCGGCGCGATGTGCAGCCCGACGCGTGCCTCGATCCTCACCGGCTGTTACCCACAGCGATTCGGACGGATGTTCGACGGCGCACTTTCCGGCACGACTCAACGCCATCTCGGACTACCGCTCGAAGCCACGACCATTGCGGAGATACTGAAGACGAATGGCTATGCCACCGGCTGTTTCGGCAAGTGGCATCTCGGCTACCAATCGCCCCTGCTGCCGACTCATCAGGGCTTCGACGTCTTCCGCGGGCTCGTTTCCGGAGATGGTGATTTCCATACCCATATCGACCGTTCCGGCAACAACGACTGGTGGCACAACGACCGAATCGAAATGGCGGAGGGTTACACCACTGACCTACTCACCATGTACAGCATCGACTTCATCGAAGCCCATCGCGAAGAACCTTTTTTTCTCTACCTGCCACATCTTGCGATCCACTTTCCCTGGCAGGGCCCGGATGACCCGCCGCATCGCAGGGCCGGCAAGGGCTGGCACAAGGACAAGTGGGGCGTCATTCCTGATCGCGGCAACGTTACGCCCCATGTCCACGCGATGATCGAAACGCTCGACGCCAGTGTCGGAGCCATCACCCGCTCACTGCGACAATGGGGTCTTGAAAAAGAAACGGTGATTGTCTTCACGTCTGACAACGGCGGCTATCTGACGTACGGCAGGGATTTCAGAAACATCTCCCACAACGGCCCCTGGCGTGGTCAAAAAATGGACCTCTACGAAGGCGGCCATCGTGTTCCGCTGATCGTTTCGTGGCCCGGCCGAATTTCACCGGGTGTCACGGACGAAGTCTCGCATTCCAACGATTTGTTACCCACCTTGCTCAGCCTCAGCGGTGCGGCGCCGATCGAATCCGACGGCATCGATCTCGCTCCATTCTGGACTGAGCGGGCGTCGCTTCCCAAACGCAGCCTCTTCTGGCGAACAATGTCCCACCGAGCCGTCCGCAGCGGCCCTTGGAAGCTTGTCATGCCGCTGCAGGATGGCGGGAAACCGGAACTCTATAATCTGGACAACGATCCGGGTGAACAACGCAGCCTGGCAGCCATGAAGCCGGCCATCGTAAAGCAACTCACCGCCGCCTGGTCGTTGTGGGACGCCGACATCAATCTCAGCGCTAAAGAGTACAGCCAATGAGAGCAGCCCTTGTGATCCTGACGGCCAGCATTTTGTGCCTTGTGGAAACAGGTCTCGGCAGCGACATGCAGCTTCCCAACATCGTCTTCATCATGGCCGACGACCTGGGCTACGGCGATCTGGGCTGCTACGGTCAGAAGCTAATTTTGACGCCCCACATCGACCGTCTGGCAACAGAGGGGTCTCGATTCACACAGGCATATGCGGGCGGGCCCGTCTGCGCTGCGTCACGCGCTGTCCTGATGACGGGACTGCACAACGGACATTCCCCTGCCCGAGACAATGTCCCTCATTACCCGAGCTATCTACGGGACAAGGACGTGACAATCGCCAAGCTGCTCAAGTCAGCAGGGTATCGCTGCGGGGGCGTCGGCAAGTGGTCGCTCGGCGATGCGGGCACAGTGGGAAGGGCAACGAATCAGGGCTTTGACACCTGGTTCGGATACCTCAACCAGGACCATGCTCATTATTACTTCACCGATTACCTTGACGATGACGACTCGCGGCTGGACCTCCCGGGTAACAGAAAGGACCACGCCAGCTACAGCCACAACCTGCTAACGGATAGGGCACTCGAGTTCATCCACAACTCCAAACGGGATCAACCATTCTTTCTTTACGCTGCATACACACTCCCACACTTCTCAGCAAAAACCGAGGACGAGCATGGCCTCGCGATTCCGTCAACCGCGGCATATGCGAACCGAAACTGGGATGAGCGATCAAAGAAGTACGCCGCCATGATCCACCTACTCGATCGGGACGTCGGCCGAATTGTCGATTTGATCGACAAGAGCGGTCTGCGAGAAAACACGCTGATCATCTTCACGAGTGATAACGGCGGACATGCGGCTGTCCCGAAACGCTTCAACACCAATGGCCGGCTACGGGGATTCAAACGCGACCTGACGGAAGGCGGCATCCGTGTACCATTCATCGCCAGATGGCCTGAGACGGTCCCTGCAAATCGAACCAGCAATGCGGTCATCGCGTTTCAGGACATGTTGCCAACGTTCGCTGAACTTGCCCAAGTCACGCCCCCTCTGGCAATCGATGGCAGATCGGTTGCACCAGAACTGAAGGGACTCGAATTGGAGAAACACGTGCGTGCAGAACGTCCGGAATATCTCTACTGGGACTACGGGCACTGTCGCCGTCGCTATGACCAGGCCGTGCGGTGGAAGGACTGGAAAGGCATTCGTCTCGGCCGGACGGGCACGATTCAGCTCTACAACCTGAGCCAAGACATTGGCGAGGAACAAGATGTTGCAGCCAGCCATCCTGACGTCGTCAAGCGGATTGCAGAAATCATGACGTCTGCCCCAACTCCCAGTGAGCGGTACCCCATCGGAATGGTTTACCGTGGCAACCCAATCTGGAAGCCCGAACAGCAGGAATGACCATTCATCAGACGTCTGGCGGCCCGGGGCCTGAAAGAAGCATCGCCTCCCACTCAGCCTTGCTGATCCCTTGCAGTTCAAGGGAAAAATCATGGCGCGGCAGAAGCTTACCGGAGGGTTCCCTCGCTCCACTGCCCCGAGAATCAAAGAGTCCGCGGGGGCTCGCCAAGAGGCACACTAAGGCGACTCCCAATCGTCGGCTGGGGTGCCTCGAGTGTTGAGCCTATCAACACGCAAGACCAGCCCAAAGAACGCCAGTGATTCACGACACCAGAGCCGTGCCATAAACATGGCGATATACTCAGCCTCGCTATCCCCCCTCACCCTGATCCACCACGAGCCTGCAGAATGACACGCCCAGTTCGATGCTTCGGAGTTGTGTTGACGATGCTGTTGTCTGTCCCCATCCACGCAGCCGATCAGCCTAACGTGCTGATCATCATGGCCGACGACTGCACCCACAACGACCTGCCTCTCTACGGCGGGCAGAACGCCAGGACACCCAATATCGATCAATTCGCCCGCCAAGGCTTAACCTTCAATCGTGCCTACCTGGCCGAGGCCATGTGTCAGCCTTGTCGCGCCGAACTCTACAGCGGACAGTTTCCGCTGCGCAACGGCTGCGCGTGGAACCACTCGGCCAGCCGGCCTGATGTCACCAGCCTGCCCCAGCACCTGCGGCCGCTGGGCTACCGCGTGGGTCTGTCAGGCAAGGTACACGTGGGACCACGCACCGCCTTTCCCTTCAAGATTGTGAATGGCTTCGACAAGAGTTGCGTGAGGAACCCCACGCAGCCGCACGATCTCACCGCCGCCACCGCATTCATGCGTGGCGATGGCGAAACAGGAGACCAGCCCTTCTGCCTGGTGATCTGCCTAGTGGAGCCACACGTGCCCTGGGTGATGGGTGATCGCTCGGCGTACCCACCGGCGAAGATCAAGCTTCCGCCCAATCTCGCCGACACTCCGCGAACCCGCGAGGAATACGCCGCATACCTGGCAGAGATCACCTACATGGATGGACAGGTGGGCGAAATCCTCGCGGCCCTCGACAAAACCGGTAAGGCCGATGACACACTGGTGCTGTTCACATCGGAGCAGGGCTCGCAGTTTCCAGGCAACAAGTGGACCAACTGGGACACGGGAGTGCACACAGCGCTGGTGGCCCGCTGGCCGGGAAAGATTGCCGCCGATCAACGCACCGACGCGATCGTTCAGTACGCCGATGTGCTGCCGACGCTGATTTTCCAATGGTGCGGCGACCCCCGAGACCAGAGTCGCACCAGCAATGGCAACCAGAATCAATTTGATGGGACCAGCTTCCGGAGAGTGCTGACGGGAGAGACCGGTACCCATCGAACCTACGCCTTCGGCGTCCACAACAATATCCCTGAGGGACCGGCGTATCCCGTCCGCACCGTCACCGATGGACGCTACCGCTACATCCGTAATCTTACGCCCGGCGAACTCTACATCGAGAAACACCTCATGGGCCGACAGGGCGCCGGCGACGCAAACACCCCCTACTGGGCCACGTGGATCGCCGAAGCATGGAACCACCCCGACACCTATCGGCTCATCAAACGCTATCAGTCACGCCCAGCTGAAGAGCTTTACGACACCGCCAGTGACCCGTACGAAATGACTAATCTCGCCGGTGACGCAAATCTTGCGCCCATGAAAGCCAGGCTGATCACTGAATTGGATCACTGGATGAAATCGCAAGGCGACCCCGGTGCCCCTGAAGACACGCACGAGGCACACCAGGCAGCGAAAAAGGGGCAACACCTCTTTGGCCCGACTGTCGGAAAGGCAGAGTACAACGCCCCGCTCGACTGAAACGCAACACAGCATCACGCCCTATCGCATGACCTTCACCTCGCTAAAAGCCATGGTCTTCGGCTTCGCGTAGCACATGGCGTTCAGTCGCCGTTCACCGGCCACCTGGCGCTGAAAGCACTCTGCGACAGCTACAGACCAGCAGGCATTCGCGAGCCGCCTTGATCGATCGAATCCGCTCGCGAACAAAGGTCTCTGAAACACTTGCCTGCTCCAGGGCGGCCACTGGCTGAGGCTCACCGTTGAGAGCTGAAATCTGACTGGTTGTTTGCGAATCGCTCACGCCTGTCGGTTGCGGATGAAGACCACTTTCTTCGACAGCGGTCAATCCTGCGTCGCCACAGGGCAACTGCCGCCGCCAGTACCGCAGCCGTAACTGCGCCGCCGACACCACGTCGGTAGCTGCTGGCGTGCCCTCGCCCTGAACCTGGAAGCCGAGTTCGGCCAGAGAGGCCATCACCGTCTGCCAATCGGCAGCATCTGCAGACTGTTGACCAGAGTGATTCTGGCCGTCGGCTTGGGCACTGACGTCTGACGGCAAACATGGACGAAACATGATTCGAAACCTGAGAGAGAAAGCTTTTCGTCTCAGCATCCGGGAACCATTCGGCCCCCACAGGCTGACCTGGTGAGGGCGGGTCCACCCTCTACAAATAAAAGCGAGAGGCGAGGCTCTCAGGGGCAAATTTCTTGCGGCACCCCAGGCGAAAGAGGGGGGGTGAAATTCGCGTGACACCCAAGCAGTCTGATAGAATCCCAACCGGGCAAGCGAAACGAAAAAACACCTTCGATTGGCAGCAGCATGGACGACCCTCCGCTCCCGCCCACGGTGGCGGACTGCCTGCTGGATCTCGCCGCCGGCGATGATTCAGCCCGAGCCCGCATTCTTGAACTCTGTAGTGAGCGGCTCCGGCTGCTGGCCCATCGGATGCTCAATCGGTTTCCGGCTGTCCGCCGCTGGGAGGACACCGATGATGTCTTTCAGAACGCCGCGCTGCGGCTCTACCGCTGCCTGGGTGAGGTTTCAATCGAGTCGCCCCGAGAGGTGATGGCCCTGGCAGCCACCCAGATTCACCGCGAGCTGATCGATCTGGCCCGGCACCACTCCGGACCGATGGCATTCGGCGGCAACCACGCCACTGGCGTACTGCCACTGGAGGACGAGTCAAACAGCCGCCACCCAGCTGCCACGCCAGCCGACGCCGGCACATCCGTTGATCGCTGGAGCCTCTTTCATGAAGCAATTGCCCAGCTTCCGGCCGAGCAGCGGGAAGTCTTCCAACTGGTCTGGTACCTCGGCGCTGACCAGCAGTCGATTGCAAACCTGCTCGGCTGTTCGGTCCGCACCGTGAAGTCTCGCTGGCGGGAGGCTCGCGAGGGCGTCAAGGCTGCCCTCGGCGACCAGGCACCCGAGTGACTGTCACAGCTGCGTTCACGGCCGACCGACATCCGGCGACCGCGAGACGGGAATCTGCTCCAGCCGCATTGTCATGCAGCCCGCCAGCGCATCGGCAGCCGTGACGTCCTGAACCAGAATCCGGTCGTGCTGTAGACCAGTTACGCCCTCGAGAAATCGAACCACGTCGCGGACATGCTTCGGCAGCTGATTGCGGACCATGCCCTTGTCGGGGGAAAGCGAAAGGTTGATGCGAAATTCATTTGCCTGCATCGTAAGGTCAGCAACCGGCTGGGGCGTAAGCCTTACCATCCAGACAAACCCCGCGTCGGTTTCAGCCACACCTCTACGAGCGGCCCGGCGATTTGGCAGCCGAACCTTTCTTTCCACTGCAGGCGTAATCGCTCCAAAAAAGTTCACCGGCCGGCGGTAGGTCCAGAGCCAGGGAACGATTGTGACAATAAGCACCCCCTGTCCCGGCAGCCCGTCATACCGAACCCGCGGACGAATGAACTGCAGCAGAACAAACGGGGCGATGCCAAGCACCACGCAGAGCAGCTGACCGCCGCGGTAGAGGGCAGACGCGATCGGCCGCGGCCTAGGCTGCTTGGGAATCCGAGCCACCTCGGCCGCGTCACGGGCTGCCACCAACTCTTCTGAAAGCGTCGTTAGCTGACCGAGCAGTTCGATGTCGCCCGGCTTTGCGTCCCCGGTGGCCTCGCCGATCGCCGCCGAAATCTCCTGCAGCCGTTGTTCCGCTGCCACGGCTCGGGCCCGCCGGGCCTTCTGCTCGGCAGCCGGCAGCTGGGTGAATGCCCGATGTGCCCTTGCTTCAGGGGTGGTGCCCCCAGCCCCCCACCACAGACAGCCCAACAAAAGCAGCATCAACAGAAGCCACCAAACCGCGTGGGCATAGCCATCACTGTTGGGCCTGGTCACCA
>CAZKSP010000060.1:0-11571 GCA_964555385.1 uncultured Chitinophagaceae bacterium | reverse complement strand
CTCTAGTGAGAAACAGGTTGCCCAGATCGTAATCACGGTTCTTGGTGACCATTACGACACCGGAAAAAACAGGCCTTACTACACACTCAGTGGCGACCCTTACCAGAAAAAACACCCTTTAAATGGTGGCATCAATGGAAACGGCATCAACCCAGACTACAACGCAGCCTACGTGCCAGCGCTGAATCACTCTGGTGGTTTTCCGGTTGATCCAGCGGGACGAAGTAGTGTCAATATCATCAACTCCGGCTTTGGTTACAGTGCCGGAACTGTTCTGCAGTCGGGCGGAGCAGGCTACGACAAAAACCTGCAGTATCCAGTAACCTTTCCAACTCCCTCAGGTGGTGGCACACCCGCCGAAGGTCTCTTAGTCGTCAATTCTGACGGCGCTGTCACGAGCATTGTTATCACCTCACCGGGCGAGGGATACAAAAAAGCGGATGACGGCCAATTGTTTACGCTTCCAGAACCGGAACCAAAACCGGAAGGTGTGACAGCAGCTACGGCGAAAGTCTATCTCAGCAACTTTCCTTCAGTGACGCTCACGGCATCCTCCCAAGCAGGCCAGTTCACACCTGCCCGTCCCTACGCGATCACAGGCCCGACAGATCCCAAGCATCCTAAAGAGAGTGACCCCAGCGAAGGCTACATCGTGACGGGAATTGGGTTTTCCTATCCTGGCGTGGGTTATTCGGCAGATACTGAATTTACCTTTACTTTTTCTGCTCCAGCGCATGTCCCGGGCCAAAGCCGACCTGAGGCAAGGGCACTGCCCGCATATGCATCGAAGTTCAGTGCCGCTTCGCTCCCAACGCTCAACGAAATCAAAAATCTTCCCACGGATGCCATTCATGGCGGTGCCAACGCTTACAACTGGCAAATCTCTAATGGCTACGGCCCCGGTCAGGTTGCAAGCATCACGAACCTTGTTGGCGGCAGCGGCTACACGACATCTAGCCCTCCATCAGTGACATTTTCTCATCCGCCCGCTGGAGGGAAGCAGGCGACTGGCCACGCAGTCGTAACGGACGGAGCAGTTACGGGCATCATTATTGATGAACCAGGTTATGGCTACGACCCTACACAGCTGCCAGAAGTCACTATTGGATCACCTGCAAACTCTGGCACTCAGGCCACTGCGAGCGTGGTTCTCGGTTATGTAAAGATTCTAAGTAAGGCCGCTTTTCAAACGGTCTATGCTCACTATGCTGATCAACCCGACCTATTGGCAGCAATGTTTAATGACCCGCTCTACCATGACGTAAGCCTGCCAAAGCTCAGTGAAAAGTTCTATTGGCCGATCGACTGGAGTAGCTTTAGCTCACCGACTGCGACTGATGGCAGTAAGACTCCCCAGCAGGCAATTGCTACCTTCTCGATTGAGTCGCTGAACCGATCCAACGTCAACCCTGCCGACCCCACCGTGCCGGTGGCAACCGTGCTCGATGCGAAGTATCAAAACCCTGAATCGCTCCTTCAACCGAACACGTACGGCGGCACTTTTGCGGGGCTGTCGTCGCTATCGTATGACAACTTCGTGTCGTTCTTAAACGCGGCAGCAACGACCATCGCCAAGGAGGCGACCAAGGGGAGGGCTGCCATGCAGCCTCCGTTACCTGCCATGCAGCCGAGTGAGGTCACTTTCCAGATCTACGATGCCGCCTTCTTACCGCTGGAGTGGCTGACTGCCCAGAATGCCAACCGCTGGACGGCCACCAATGCCGCCCCGGTCTTTACCAGCCCCGCCCACGGCACGGTGGCGGAGGGAAGCCCGGTGTCTACCACGATCTATCAGGCCACCACCAGTGACGTTGGCAGCACGGTGGCCGAGCGAAGCGTGTCATACGCCATTAAGCCAGGTATCGGTGACCACGACCACGTTTTGATTAACCCTGATACTGGCGCCGTTCGGCTAAAGCAACCGGCCAATCATGCCAGCCAGCCTGAGTATCACTTCACTGTCGTGGCGACTGATGCTGGAGACGTGCCGCTTTCCAGTGAGCAGCCAGTGATGGTGACGGTGAAAAGCAACCGGATCAGCCGACCACAGCTACGGCGGGCGACAACGATAAAGCTTGGCGGAACGATGGGACCGAGCCCGATTATCTTTTCCCGCAGTGACCTAGCGGCCGCGGCGCTTGCCGACAGCCCAAATCTTTCCTTCGTGGTCATGGCGGTGGCGAGTGGCCGGGTGGAGAAATGGGACGGCAACCGTTGGGTTGATGTCTCGACGCCACCGGTGTCGGCCAATCCACAGGTGCTCATGCGGCACTTACAGCGGCGGCAGGTAAGCCAGGGTGACCAACTGCGGTGGCAGCCGCCAGCAAATCCCGGCAGCACGGTCACCGCCTTTCACATCCGGGGCTTTGATGGCCAATTGGCCTCCCCCGGAGACTCAGCCATCTCAGTCACCGCCGGGCTGCCGACGAGCTAGGTGACCGCGGTGGCTATCCTGGTGGCTCGCTATGCTCCAAAAGCTCTCCATGGCCCTCACCTGCCAATGCAGGTGAATTCTGTTTGCTTGAGCGTTCCCCAAAAAACCGAGGGCATAATTGCTGCTCTCTAAAACAAGGCGAGAAACAGTGGTAAAATCATCACTGATTTTCCCACTGGAGAAATCTTTTTGAGCCAAAAATCGCACGTTTTTTTAGAACAATCGCAGCGCGAGCTACCGCCCATTCTCAGGTTTTTAGGTGGTCGCTTCTCTGCTATCGGAGTGGCGTTGCTCGTCGCCCTCTTCACCGGCTGCCAGCGGCCGGCCCCGCTAATGGTCGAGCCGCCATCACCGGAGGTGGTCGTTGCCGCACCGATGGTGCGCGATCTCACCGAGACCCTTGAGTTCACCGGCAATGCCGCCGCGATTGAAACTGTTGAGATCAAGGCCCGCGTCTCAGGCTTCATCACGCAGGTCCACTTCGAGGATGGCCAGCGGGTCGAACAGGGTGACCCACTGTTCACGATCGACGAGCGGCCTTACGCCGTCATTCGCGATCAGGCCAAGGCCGAGGTGGCCAAGGCAGTCGCAGAACTGGAGGAACTCAAGAACGAGGTTACTCGGTATCAGGCATTGTTGCCCAAGGCGGTGGTGACCCAGGAGCAGTACGAAATCCTTGTGGCCAAGCGGGACGTCGCCAAGGCAATGCTCGACAAAGCCACAGCCGCGGTCGCCCAGGCGGAACTCGATCTGCAGTTCTGTCGTGTTGCCTCGCCCCTGGCAGGCCGGGTCAGCACTCGCGAGGTCGATGTCGGCGATCTTGTCGATGGCAGCAGCAGCGGAGCCACCCGCCTGACAACCGCGGTCACAACGGCGCCGATGCGGGTTTACTTCGACGCTGATGAGCGGTCGCTGCTCTTGGCCCGGCAGCGGGCCATTGCCGACCGCGGTGGTAAGGCCGTCGAGTGGCGGAACGTGAAGGAACTCGAAATCCCGGTCGCCGCACAACTCGTGACCGAGGAGGGTTTTCCGCACCAAGGAATCCTCGACTTCGTCGACATCGGCGTGAAGCCGACCACCGGAACCGTTCGCTGCCGTGGGCTGCTGCCCAATGCCGACGGCCTGATCACGCCTGGCATGTTCATGCGGGTGCAGTTGACCGTTGGCGACCCCAGTCCGACAGTGTTGGTGCCCGACTTGGCCATTGGGGTCGATCAGGGCCGCCGCTATGTGGCCGTGGTCGGTGAAGGCAACCGGGTGATCTATCAGCCGGTCGAGACTGGTCGCAGTGTCGCCGATCCTGGCGGCATGCTGCGGGTGATCGAGCATGGCCTCGAGGGAACTGAGCAGATCATTGTCTCTGGGCTGTCACGGGCCCGCGATGGCAGTCTGGTGCGGCCGGTCGGCGAGTCGGCAGCCAGGAACGACGCCCCCGCGGGAGCAGCCGCCCCGTGATCAGCCAGTACTTCATCGATCGGCCGGTCTTTGCCACGGTGCTTTCACTGGTGATCGTGATCGTCGGCGGTATTGCTGCGATGGGGTTGCCGGTCGGCCAATATCCCGACGTTGTTCCGCCGACAATCTCCATTCAGACGATCTATCCCGGTGCTTCGGCCCAGGTGGTGGCCGAAACCGTCACCACACCGATCGAACAGGAGGTCAACGGTGTCGAAGAGATGCTCTTTATCGCGTCGAAGAGCACCGGTGACGGGCAGGCCGTGATCGACGTCACCTTCAAACTTGGCACCGATATTGACTTGGCTCAGGTACTCACCCAGAACCGGGTCGCACTCGCCGAGGCGAAACTTCCCGAAGAGGTGAAGCGGCAGGGCGTCATGACCAAAAAGAAGTCGCCGAGCATCTTGCTGTGCGTCAATCTCTTCTCCCCCGACGGCCGCTATGACCAGCTCTACCTGAGCAACTATGCCCTGATTCAGGTCAAGGACGCGCTCTCCCGGCTCGACGGTGTTGGTGATGTCGCCTTCCTCGGGGCCCGCGACTATGCGATGCGGATCTGGCTCGACCCCAACAAGCTTGCGACTCGCGGCCTGACCGCAGGTGACGTGGTCAAAGCTCTAAGGGAACAGAACGTACAGGTGCCGGCTGGTCGGCTCGGCCAGCCGCCTGCTGAGGCGGGAATCGCCTTTCAGGTGCCACTCGAGACCACCGGTCGGCTGCTGGAACCCGAGGCATTTGCAGAGGTGATCATCAAGACCGGCAACGAGGCCGCCCCGGCCACCGGCCCACCGGCAGTCGGCCGTGAGATCGTCCGTATCCGCGACATCGGTCGGGTCGAACTCGGTGCCAAGAATGAGGATACCGCCAGCACCCTCGATGGCGGTGAAACGATCACCATCGCCATTTTCCAGCGACCCGGCTCCAACGCCATCGCCACGGCTGAGCGGGTTCGGCAGGAGATGGCCAGGCTCGCCCAGACGTTTCCCCCGGGCCTTCAGCAGCAGATCGTCTACGACACCACCGTCTTTGTCGAAGAGAGCATTCATGAGGTGGTCAAGACATTGTTCGAAGCTGTGGTGCTGGTCTTCGTGGTCGTGCTGCTGTTCCTGCAGAACTGGCGGGCCACGCTCATCCCGATGCTGGCGGTACCGGTCTCGCTGATCGGCACCTTCTCGGTGATGGCGGGGCTGGGGGTTTCGCTCAACAATCTTTCGCTCTTTGGGCTGGTGCTGGCCATCGGCATCGTGGTCGATGACGCCATCGTGGTGGTGGAAAACGTCGAACGGCTGATGAGTCAGGGCCTGCCCCCCCGCGCGGCGGCCCGACAGGCAATGCGGGAGGTCAGCGGCGCACTGGTGGCCATTGCCCTGGTCCTGGCGGCAGTCTTCGTGCCAACCGCCTTCATCACCGGCATCAGCGGTGAGTTCTACCGGCAGTTTGCCATCACGATCGCAGCCAGCACCGCATTCTCAGCCTTCAACTCACTGACACTGTCACCGGCGCTGGCGGCCATTTTGTTTGCCGGCCACGAAGATGCGGCCCAGCCGGCTCCCTCCACATCCGGCACCAGCCCGCTGCCGCGGATGGTCATCGGCCTACTCGGCGGATTGGCAGCAATCTGGCTAGGGGAAGACCTTGCGGTCGTCTGGGCCGGGCTGGCCGCTGGGGCCTCACCGCTGGCGGACTGGGGCCTACGGCTCATGGTCTTTACTGGCGGCTTCACAGCAGCCACTGTCATTGCGCCGCTGGTCAACCTGCTGCTAACGGGCCTGTTTCGACTGTTCAATCTGTTTTTCGATGTCACCACTGGCATCTACGGCGCGGTGGTGGGAGTCCTGTTACGAATCGCCATCGTGATGGTCGGGGCCTATGGAGCGTTGATGGGGCTGACGTACTTCGGCTTTACAACCGTACCGGTTGGCTTCATTCCTGAGCAGGACAAGGGCTATCTCCTGGTCAACGCCACGCTACCCGAAGGTGCCAGCCAAGAACGAACCGCCCGGGTCGTCAGGCAGCTTGAGCAGATCACCGCCGACATACCAGGCGTGGCCCACACGATCGCCGTCTCAGGCTATTCGCTGCTTTCCGGCGTCAGCCTGTCAAACACCGGCGGCATGTTTGTCGTGCTCGATCCCTTCGCCAGCCGGGTGATCGATCCCAACAAGTCGGCCTTCGCAATTGCCCGCAAGCTTCGACAGGCCTTTGTTGTCATTCGCGACGCCCAGTGCGTGGTCTTTAATGCCCCGCCAATTGATGGCCTGGGTAACACTGGTGGTTTTAAACTGCAGATCCGCGACCGCACTGGCCACGGGCCAGCGGTATTGGAACAGGCAACCGCCGAACTGGCAGGGGCGCTCACTGCTCAGCCGGGCCTGGTCGGGCTGTTCTCCACGTTTCGGGCCAACCAGCCACAACTTTTCATCGACATCGACCGCACGAAGGCCAAGGCGGCTGGTGTCTCGATTGCCGCGATCAATCAGACCCTCCAGGTCTACCTTGGCAGTGCGTACGTCAACGACTTCACCGCCTTTGGCCGCAACTGGCAGGTCACAGCCCAGGCCGATGCCCCCTTCCGTATGCTGCCAGAGGACATCGGTCGGCTGAAGGTACGAAACACCACTGGCGAGATGGTGCCGTTGGCGACGCTGCTGACGGTGGAAGACACCAGCGGCCCTGCGGTGGTCACCCGCTACAACCTTGCCCCGTCGGCCGATCTCTCCGGCAGCACCCTGCCCGGTACCAGTTCGGGCGATGCAATTGCGTTGGTCGGAGCTCTGGCCAGTCCCCCGCCGGCCGGTCGCGGGCTGCTACCGCCGGGCATGGATTACGAATGGACCGATCTGTCGCTGCAGCAGATTCTGGCGGGCAATACGGCCAGCTTTGTGTTCGTCCTTGGTACGGTCTTCGTGTTCCTGGTGCTTGCGGCACAGTACGAAAGCTGGCTGTTGCCGCTGGCGGTGATTCTGATCGTGCCGATGTGCCTGCTGGCAGCGATTGCCGGCGTCTGGCTAGCTGGCAGCGACAACAACATCTTCACCCAGATCGGCCTGCTGGTGCTGGTGGGGCTGGCGGCCAAGAACGCCATTTTGATTGTTGAGTTCGCCAGGCAGCGGGAGGCGGACGGCTTGCCGCGAGCCCAGGCAGTGCTCGAGGCGGCCACGCAACGGCTGCGGCCGATCCTGATGACCTCGCTTGCCTTCATCCTCGGCGTAGTGCCGCTGCTGTTGGGTAAGGGGGCCGGTGCGGAGATGCGGGTCGCCCTCGGCACGGCGGTCTTCTCCGGCATGCTCGGCGTGACCATCTTCGGCATCTTCTTCACCCCGGTCTTCTACTCAGTCGTGATGTGGTTCGGCGGCAGCCACCAAGAAAAGCCTGATTGATTGACATACCGATGCTGATGTCTCTCTCTATACTTTGGCTCAGCAACAGCTAAGCCGGTTCATTTGAGGCATCACTCTGCTGTGCCAACGTTGTCGATGCGGCCGGTCAACCGGTGGTCATCGAACTGATCCGGCTCCTGCCGTCGCTTGCGTAGCCGGCCTGGAGAATCTGTCCCAGCAGTGACGGTCGCGGGCTGATCACATAGGCTCATAGCAGGTCTGCCCATCCCTTCCCCGGAGTCTTTCCATGTCTGCTTCCACCACCGATCAAGTGCTCGCCAACAATCGCCAGTACGCTGCCGGCCAGGCGATCCACACGTCCACCTACCCCGGTCAGCAGCCCATTCAGCCCGCCGCCCGTGTCGCAGTCGTTGCCTGCATGGATGCGCGGATGGATGTCGAAGACCTGCTCGGGCTGCAGACCGGCGATGCCCACATCATCCGCAACGCTGGCGGTGTCGTCACCGAAGACGTCATCCGCTGCCTGGTGATCTCCCACCATCTGCTCAACACCAACGAGATCATCCTCATCCACCACACCCGCTGCGGCATGCTTGGCTTTACCGACGACCTACTACGGGCGGGGCTGGAGGGTGACCCCGACGCCGCGGCGGCACTCTCCCAGGCCACCGGCCGCTCCTTCACCCCCTGTCATGCCGCAGCCGCCAACCCAGCGGCGTTTCATGCCTTTCGCGGCACCCCTGAGCCAGTCGATGCCGAGCCGACGGCATCCAGCCGTGAACGCCTGGCCGCCGATGTCCGGCGAGGGATTTCGGCAATCGTGCATCACCCCTGGATTCCTACAACCGGCCCTGACGCCGTGACTGTGCGGGGGTTTGTCTACGACGTCGATACCGGCACCCTGGAAGAAGTCTGACCACAGCCGGCGGCTGTTCTGGTAAATCTGCCATCTGTCATACTATTGTCATCGGTGCCGGGGCGTCTGTACCGGGCCTGACCATCCAGAGGACTTTCCCATGCATTGCTCTCCCTGCAATTTTCGCTTGAGCAACTGGCTGATGAGTGCTGTCTGCCTGATGCTTTCAACGACGGCTTCCGCCGCCGACTGGCCGACCTTTCGCGGCACTGACCGCACCGCCGTCGCCCCTGACACCGATCTCCTCGAGGAGTGGCCCGAGGGTGGGCCGCGGCTGCTCTGGACTGCCA
This sequence comes from uncultured Chitinophagaceae bacterium, assembly GCA_964555385.1. GTDB lineage: Bacteria > Planctomycetota > Planctomycetia > Pirellulales > UBA1268 > UBA1268. Next base: position 3,132 of record CAZKSP010000060.1, on the reverse strand, counting down.
CCGGCGCCGGTCGTGGCTATGCCAGCGTGGCGATTGCCGGTGACAAGATCTTCACGCTGGGGGACAACCTTTCTGCTGCTCCCGATGCCAATGAATACCTCTCCTGTTTCGACCGCACTACTGGCCAGCGGGTTTGGATTGCTCCAACCGGTGAGCCTTGGAATAACGGTCAGGATAATTGGCAGGGCTCCCGCAGCACTCCGACAGTTGATGATGGCATTGTCTACGTGCTGACTCCGCACGGCAGACTCGTCGGCTGCATCGCGGACACCGGACAGGTCGGTAAGGTGATCGATCTGAAAGCAACCTTTGGTGGCACTAAGGGCGACTCCTGGGGGTACAGCGAGTCGGTCCTGATCGACGGTGATCGTCTGGTCTGCACGCCGGGGGGTCAGCGGGCCACGATGGTTGCCCTCGATAAGAAGACCGGCCGACAGCTTTGGACCTGTTCGTTCCCCGATGATCGTGGTGCCGGCCATGCCTCGATTGTCATCAGTGAGGTTGGGGGAAAGCGGGTCTACGTGCAGACTACCGCCAGCGGGGCCTTCGGCGTCGATGCTGAAACCGGCCGCCTGCTCTGGAGCTACCCGATCGACAAGACCACTGCTGTCATTCCGACCCCAATTGTGCGTGATGATCTGGTCTATATGGTCGCCGGCTACAAACGGGGCGGTGCCTTACTGCGGCAGATACCGCAGGGTAATGGCGGCGTCACCATTGAAGAGGTCTATGGCCTCAAACCGGAACTGGCCAACAAACACGGTGGTGTCGTTCTTGTCGGCAACCATCTTTACGGCTGTGCTGATGACAAGCAGATCATCATCTGTGCCGACCTTGAGACCGGCGAGACGGTCTGGAAGGAGCGGGGCAGTGGCAAGAACTCGGTGGCCATCGCCGCCGCCGACGGGCACCTCTATCTGCGTTATCAGGACGGCACGATGGCATTGGCCAAGGCTGACCCCAGTGGCTTTGTCGAGGTTTCAAGCTTTCAGATTCCCGGCAGCGGGGACCGACCCAGTTGGGCCCACCCGGTCATCCTCGATGGCCGGCTCTACCTGCGGGAGGGCGACACGATCCTCTGCTACGACATCCGGCAGCAGTAATGTTTGCTAACGGCTCACGAGTTCGAAAAGCCGTGGCAGGAAGACGATCAGGCCAATTACCACCGCGGTGCTGGCTGCCAGCAGCACGGCCGCGCTGGCGATGTCGAGGGCGTCTCGCAGCCGCGGATGAAAGCTCGTGTCAACCGCGCGGGCCAGTGACTCGACCGCCGTGTTGAAGGTCTCAGCCACCAGCACCAAGCCGATCGCCAGCATCAGCAGGCCCCAGTCGACCGCCGATACTCGCAGTGCCGCAGCCACCAAGACAACAACCGCAGCCACTAGCAGGTGTACCGCGAAGCTGTGCTGTGTGCGGAGAGCCCGCCTGAGGCCCCGAAACGCATGCCCGAACTTCTGCCGCCACGAGTGCGGGCGGAACCGGCTAGCCATGCCGCCCGTTACCCGACCTTTACGTAAGGGTCGCCCTTCTTCCAATTGCAGGGGCAGAGTTCGTCGCTCTGGAGGGCGTCAAGCACCCGCAGCACCTCGGCCACGTTGCGGCCCACCCGGCCCTGGTTGACATCAACCCACTGGATCACCCCGTGGGGATCAACAATAAACGTGGCCCGCTGGCAGTAGCCTTCGGTTTTTTCCAGGATGCCCAGTTCGGCTCCGAGTTTCTGGGCGGCGATCAACGGGTAGCCCAGGCCCTTCAGGTCATCATGCGATCGTCGCCACATCATGTGGCACCACTCGTTGTCGGTGCTGCCACCCACGACGCTGGTATCGCGGTCAGCAAAATTCTTCAGCTGCTTGTTGAACTCGGCCAGTTCGGTCGGGCAGACGAAGGTGAAGTCCTTCGGATAGAAGAAATAGACGGTCCACTTCCCGGCATAGTCGGCGCTGGAGAGCAGCTTGATGTCGTCTTTTTCGGTCCCGACGCAGGCCTGAACCGAAAACTGCGGAAATTCGTCGCCGACTGTGAGCATGGTGCTGTCTCCAGAGTGTGTGCTGGTCGCGGATTGAGGCCGCAGCAGGGGCAAGCAGATTCACACGCCAGCCCGCTCCCGCCGTCGCCAGAGTGTAGAACGGTGGCCTGACCCGTTCAACATCCGCCGTTCCCAAGCCGTTGGCTTCCGAGACGCCCGATGCCCTCCATTCCGGACAACAGCCCGCCAACCATCCATCACGATTGGCTCTCGGACCGGGATGTTTTCATTGCCCCCCGGCGGGCCGACCGGCCCAACGACCTTGCCGACGAAGCAACCGGCCCCTGCCCTTTCTGCGCCGGCAACGAGGAACTCACCGCACCCGATCTGCTGCGGTGGCCCCAGCCGGTGGCCGGCAGCTGGAAAACGCGGATTGTGCCGAACCGCTATCCAGTGGTCGAACCAATCAAGAGCGGTGCCACCGCCAGTCAAGACACTTCCGAGGGGCCACCTGCTGTCACTGCCGCCCACGGGCTGCACGAGGTCGTCATCGAGTCACCTGAGCATGTCGCCTCAGTGCTCGACGTTCCGCCTGATGACTGGTACCAGGTCTGGAGGCTCTGCCAACGACGGTTGGGTCAGCTTGCTGAAGAGGGTGATTTCTGCTGGGCAACTATTTTTAAGAATGGTGGTGCTGCCGCCGGGGCGTCGCTTGAACACCTGCACAGCCAGCTGATCGCCATCGACAGGGTGCCGCCTACGATCGTCGCCAAGTGTCGGCAGCTGACCGGGAAACTGGGTCTGTTTTCCGAACTGCTTGCTGACGCCGCGGCGAGTGACCGCATCGTCAGTTGCAGCAGTGGCATCACTGCCCTCGTGCCACCGGCACCGCGGCAGCCCTTTGAGGTTTGGCTGGTGCCGGACACCCCGGCGGCATTCTTCCATCGGGCCAGCGAAGCGGAGGTTGCGGCGGTGGCCAAACTGACCCAATGCTTCGCCCGAGCGCTTGAGCGTCTGACTCCCGGCGGCAGCTACAACTGGTGGCTGCATCAATTTCCCGACGCGGCTCCAGTTGCGGTGCGACCCTTGGCCGAGCACTGGCACTGGCATGTTGAGATCATGCCAAGGCTGGCACCACTGGCCGGTTTTGAACTTGGCACCGG
>CAZKSP010000059.1:0-11681 GCA_964555385.1 uncultured Chitinophagaceae bacterium | reverse complement strand
TTGCCGAACCGCCGGGCGATTTAGTCGCGAATCTTTTTAATCGACTCGATTCGGCCGTCCCGTAGGCTGATTACCTTCTTGCACCGGGCCGCGATGTCCGGTTCATGGGTCACCATCACAATCGTTCGGCCTGCCTGATTGAGGGCGTCAAGGAGATCCATGATTTCAATGGATGTGGCAGTGTCGAGATTGCCCGTGGGCTCGTCGGCAAGAATGACATGAGGGTTGTTGATTAATGCCCGCGCGATCGCCACCCGCTGCTGCTGACCACCCGACAACTGATTCGGCCGATGCCCGAGCCTGCCGGAAAGACCAACCAGATTGGCAAGTTTGACCGCCAATTCTCGGCCGTTGGCCGGCTGGGGCTGTTGATAGGACAGCGGAACCATGATGTTTTCAACAACACTCAGTTGCTGAATCAGGTTGTATGACTGAAACACAAACCCCAAATAACGCCCCCGAACCCGTGACAGCGACTCGTCATTCAGCGTAGCCACGTCACGCCCACCCAGCAGATACTGCCCCGTCGTGGGTCGATCGAGACACCCCAGCAGATTCAACAGCGTGCTCTTGCCGGACCCCGAAGAGCCCATGATCGCGACAAAATCGCCCCGCAGAAAATCAAGTGACACCCCAGCAAGCGCCTTCACGTCTTCGCCGCCAAGCCGGTAGACCTTGGTCACCTCACGGACAGAGGCCACCTGGTTGCCAGACAGCGGCGTCACCGAATCATTCATGACGCAACGCCTCGATCGGATCCATGTTGGCGGCTCGACTTGCGGGATAGATGCCGAAAATGATGCCCACACCCACCGAAATTCCAAATGCCGCAATAACCGACCACGGTGCCAGTCTCGGTTCAAGGTTGTGAATGGTTGGTGGAAGATTCGTCCAGACTTCGGGCAACAGCGTTTTGACAACCTCTCGGGCAGCGGTCACGGTGGGACCACAGAGAAAACCAACCGCCACCCCAAGCAGCCCACCGGTGCCAGAAAGCACCACCGTTTCCCAGAGAAACTGCTGGACGATCTCGCCCTTTGTTGCCCCTAGCGCCCGCCGAATACCGATCTCACGCGTTCGCTCGGTCACGGTTGCCAGCATGATGTTCATGATCCCGATACCACCCACCAGCAATGAGATGCCGGCAATCAGTAGCAGCAGCACATTAAACATCATCCGCATTGTCTCGGCCTGCTCCAGCAACTCCTTCGGCACAACAACCGCATAATCGACTGCTTTGTGATACCGCTGCAGCAGTTCCCGAATGACGTCGGCAGAGGCGTCAACCGTTTCGATGTCATCCACCACTGCTGTGATTTGATTGAGCTGGACCGTTTCGTTCTGAAATGTACCGCCCCGGACTGTGATCACCCGATCGCCAATGCGGGAACGAAAGGTGGTTAAGGGAATGTAAACATCGTTGTCGTACTCCCGAGCGGCAAAACTGCCGCCGATCGAGGCCGATGCCGTCCGCGGCTCGACAATGCCAACGACAACATAAAACTCATTGCCAATCCGTACCGCCCGACCTATCGGATCGCGGATCGGGAAGAGTTTTTCCGCGACCTGATGGGCAAGCACAACAACATTTTCCAGGTCAGCCAGATCGGCATCTGTCAGAAGTCGACCCCGCGCAACTGTGAGACGGTTGATCGAGAAATACTCAGAAGTGCAGCCAATGACCTGACCGGCCCGGACGGCAAAATCATCCCGTCGCACCTCGCGGGTGATCTCCCGCATCGGCATCGCCTTGGTGATCGTCGGCACATTCACCAGGATTCGGTCGTAGTCAGCTCGGAGCAAGCCATAGCTGATGCCCGATCGGCTGCCGCTGTCACTGTCAGCCTCTTCAGCAGGCTTGACCGTCCGCACGATAATGCTCGTGGCGCCGAGATCCTTGATCTGCTGCTGGGCCTGAAAACTGACCCCCTCGCCCATCGCCACCAGCCAGATCACCGCCGTAACACCAATCAAAATGCCGAGCACCGCCAGCGATGAACGGAGCTTGTGGAGCAGAAGGCTCCGCACACCCAGACGAAGTTGATGGACTACCTTCACGCAGCCGCCTCACTGCCCAAGCAGCCCACGGCCCTCAGGCCCTTTCCTTTTCGACCGCCGTCTCGGGCCGACCGGTCGGCTTCCGTCGATCGGGAGAATCTGGTGCTCCGCCCTGCTCACGCGCAGGACCATCACCGAGAAGTTTTCGTGGGTTCAAAAAGACCTGATCGCCCGGCTTGAGGCCGGTCAGAATTTCAACGGACTCATCGTCGCTCTGGCCCAGCGTGACCACTCGGCGGCTCGCTTCATCGCCCTCAAGCACGGCACAGACATACTCCTCGCCCTGTTCAATGACCGCTGCCACAGGCACTGCAAGAATGTCTTTGAGATCGGCAATGACAATCTCGGCCTCAGCAGTGAAGCCGGGCCGAAGGACCTGGGACTGGCCCTCTATCTTTACCTGCACAATGTACTTTTTGGCCGTGGAGAAATAATTCGATTCTGGCCGATTGGCAACAGCCGTCACCTTTCCTGGAAAGGCCTCGCCCTGCACTCGAACAGTCGCTGGCATGCCAATCTCGATCTCATCAACTTTTGATTCATGGACCTCAACATCGGCCCGCATCGCAGTGAGATCGGGCAATTTGAGGATCACCTGACGCTCTCGCACAGCAGCCCCCTCCTTGATCTCGGTCTCCTGCCGATAGCTCCGGCTGTTTGCGTAGATGACTAGACCGTCCTGAGGAGCTTTGATCGTGCACTTCTTCAATTCCCCTTCAAGCCGCTCAAGCTTGATTCGCTCAAGATCCAAGGCAGCTCGTTCGCTTTCCAGCCGGGCCTCAGCCGCGTCACGAATACTTTCCAACTCGGTGATCATTTTGGGTTTAGTGAAGGTAGTCAAAACATCGAGAGCAATGTTCGCCGTCCCCAGATCAAGCTCCGCCCGCGCAACGGCCGACTTCTGGGCTTCGAGTTGCTGCGGCGTAATGTACCCCTTGCGAAACATCCGCTCACCGTATGCCAGCGTGTTCTGGGTAGCCTGAAGCCGCTCGGTTGCAGCCGTCACATTCGATTCGGCAGTCCGCAGATCCTTTTTAAAGATTCCTTCGCGGTACTCTTCGACAGCGATTTTGGCTGCTGCAAAATCCTTGTCGGCCTGAATCATCAACGCCCGGGCTTTTTCAAATGCAATCTTTTGAGCCGTTGCATTCTCGGAAATCACCGAGTCATCAAGTTTGACGAGTTCCATTCCCTTCGTCACAAATGCGCCGTCATCCACAATCTCAATGACTGTAGAACCGCCATCCACCTCGCAGGCAATGTCAACATTGTCATCACTGACCAGGCTGCCCTCCTCAGTCACGGTGATCTGAAGATTCCGGCGGGCCACCAGATGGAGCGGCAGGCCAGAAAGATCAGTGGCCGAATCACCTCCGGGAATCAACGCAAGAAGTTGCGGAGCCACCAGTACGCTGCCACCCGCCACCAGCACAAGCAGGATCAGCCAGGGCCAACGCCAGCGGCCGCCCGACTGCGGTTCGGCAGCGACTGTTGGGCTTCCCAACAGGTCGGCAATCGCCGCCGCATTGGATGCCGGGGCAGTTGCAGGGGCCGTCGCCGTTTCTGGCAATTCAGTTTCCAGCATCAATCACCCCGCCCTGCTCCAGAATGGCTTTTCCAGTCACCCATAGCTTATGTCTCTACGACCTCAAGTATTTCACATTATCTCGTCGGCAAGAGCTCAGGACCATTTTTGCAACAAAAAGGCCTTCTTTACTCTTTCCAGAATGATGGGATCAGGCTCGCCCAGGGTCGTTTTTCGGGAGATTCCGCCGCGGCAGGCTGTACCGATCCTGCCTCATCAGCCGTCGCGGGTTGGTCCGCATCGTGCTGCTTCTGGTTCAGCGGCAGGGCCTTGGCAATGATGCTCGGCAGCATGCCGGGTGGATCCTGCACCTTGATGTCTGCATCGCGGGGCAGCGGCGGTGGCGGGTCAATCTCTTCGAGATGATCGAGCCACTCCTGAGGCACCGACGGTGGCAGGGGCATCTCGTCGGCCTGTGATCGTTCTGCCATGGTGAGTGGCTGCTCAATCCAGATGCCGTTCTCGTCAAGGTTCATCACCCCGAGCTGATAGGCCAGAGTGGCTCGGGTGGCATAGTAGTTGACCCAGATGCTCGTCAGTGCGTCCTGGGTGCTCCGCAGATCATTGAAGGCATAGATCAGATTGAGCGTTGCCGTTGGGGAGAGTTGTCCTGCAGCTGCGTCGATCAACGGAATGGTCCCATCCGGGCTTGGTGGTGGAGGCGGCGGGGCCGGCTGGCTGAGGGTCAGTCTCGTCTGATCTACTCGTCGAATCGCGATGATCACCGCCCGTCGCTGAGTTTCAAGATTCCGCTCATCAAGCTCCAGCTGTCGCAACAGTTGGCGAATCGAAAGCTTGATCCCATCTTCGTAGCGAATCTGCTGTCGCCGCACCTGCTGATAGTCGAGGATCGCCTGCCGGAAGTTATTCCGCTCCAGCAACCTCGTTAGTGGCGCGTCGAATCGCAACCGACCTCCCATCGCCCCAGTCGGGGCCCGGAAGCGGGCAGGGTTGATCCCCGTGGTGCTCAGGTCACCATCGATCTCGAGATCAAGCCCAGCCAGCAGCTTCATAGCGTTGAACTGAATCAGTCGCCACTGATCGACCAGTGCTGCCCTGTTGTTCATCCAGTCAAGTCGGTTCGCTCGGGCGATCTCAAAGGCAAGGTCGGGGTCGATCCGTTCTGGCTCGATGGTGATCGCCTCAACTCGGGCACGGGCCTGAATGAGTGACATCTCATCGACAGCCGCAGCAATCTCAGCGACCAGTTCCACCACTTGGTCGGCCGTTGCGCGAAGGTTCTCAACGGTGAGACTTTCACCCAGCTCCTGAATTGTTCCCTCATTTTCATCAATCTGGCTGCGAACCCGATTGAGGTCGTCTGCCAACAACCGAAGCTCACGATCAAAGGTTTCTCGTTCCGAGTTCCGCATGCGACCAATTCGAAAGGCTGCGGCGGTCGCCACCCGCTCAAGGTCCTCAGTGACAGTGGCCGCCTGTGACTCAACCCGTTCCCGCAGGTCATCAAGACTGTCGAGTGCCTTTGTGATCACACTCCGATCAACCTCATCCTTAAGCTTTTCAGTGGCCGCAGCCAGTGGCAGATCATCATCCGGAGCGGCAGCGGCCGGCGGGGCTTCCTGGTCGGGCTGTCCTGCGTCTGCCGGCTCAAGTGGTGGTTCAACCGCCGGCGTTGGTGACGGCAGGAGGAGCGGCTCGTTCTCCTGTGCCTCCACCGCCGGAGGCACCAGTTGGCCTGCGGCAGGATCTGCACCCGGCTTATCCTGCCGCGGGTCTTCCACCTCTTTCAGTGGCTCTTCTGCACCGAATGAATAGACCGCAAGAAAATCACCGATGTCGTTCTGGAGCGACTGCATCTCGGGGCTGATGAATTGGAACCGTTGAATGAAACCCTCATCGAGTGCCATCGCCGTGTCGGACGGGATGTTGAGGACGTTGACCTTGAAGCCTTCAATCTGGTTGGCGAGCGTTGTTTTTGCCTGCAGCAGGGTGGCCCGATTCGTCTCTACGCTCTGCCGAAGCTGGTCCACCTGGTCGATGCCGACGAGCCCAGCCTCAAGGTTTGCATCAAGCTGGGCAAGGGCTCGCAACTGGGCCGCCAGATTCTGCTCGGCATTGCGGATCTGCTGCCGCGTCTGAAGCAATCCGATGAAACCGCCAAGCGAACCAGCTCCGCCTCCGGCAAAGCCGGCACCACCCGTGCCACCACCGCCTCCCTGGAGCCCGTTGCCTTGGCCACCGAAGAACACTCCACCGATGTTGCCGAAGCCTCCCACGCCGGTTCCGGTAAACCCCACAAACCCAGTTCCGCCGAAGAAACCACCACGACGCTGCAGTTGCGGTGGTGCAGGCGACCCAAAGATCACCTGCAGATAGAACCCCTGGCGATAAAACTGCAGCCGACGAAGGTTTGCCAGCAGGGCTCGTTCGACAATTGTCAACGGCTCGAGTGCAATCGACCGGCCACTGTTTTGCAGCAACGGCTGCATCAAACTGAAGTTTAATAACGACGCGTTGGTGTACTGGTTTGGTCCGGCGAACTGCCAGACCACGGTATTCACCAAACCGACGGCCAGTTCACCGGCGGTGGCCAGATAGCGTCTGGCCCGCAGATCGGTCTCGGTTCGCCACTGCGTCACTTGGCCATTTGGGTTGAGCGGACCACGATTTCGATATTGCGTCGTGTTGCCACTATCAATGAACTGAACGTCGAATCGAAACCGCTCTGTGCTGACATCGAGGGCCGACAGGTAGAGGGTCTGCAGCTGGTCCCACCAGTTGATGGAATTGAGGTAAGCCAATTCCATTGCCGTCGTGACATTCAGGGGAATCGCCCCCGATTCCGTCAACTCAACCACTTCGCAGAGCCGACTCCGCCACTCAGGATTATCAAGCGTTGTCCGGTCACCGTTGATGTGCCAACGGGCAAATCCGTGCTTCCCGTCAACACAGTGCATGTAGCGATGAGCCGTCGGATCATCCGGCGGCATTGGCGGGAAGATCTCGTTGTAGGCGTCGTAGAACCGGCTTCGTTTGTCGGAGCGGACGTCATAGTTGATTGGTAGCTGCCAGCGGGGATCGCAACTCTTTTCCTTCAAGAGCACGTCGACCTCGCGATCGGCCTGAAGGTAATAGCGGCCGCGCGTACAGCCACCGATTGCTGCCAACAGCAGCCCGATGACAACATGCCGCCACAGTTTCACGGGAAGATGAAGGGGAGTCATCAGCCACGAGCCCGAGAAGGATTCGGACACGCCAGACGCAGGCAATCACGAACTGCCGTGTGGGAACAACCCACAGATGCAGGAAGCCAGTCATTGGTATCGTCGTTCCGATTGCACGAACTTTAACGGTCTGAGAAAATGGGAAAGGTTTGCTGATTTGCCGCGATATGCCCTCAAATTCCCCTTAGGCAGCAAACTCCATTCAGCCGATACAGTTTCACGGACGGCCGTTTTTGCCTCGGTGACTGTCCGGTTGCTTTGTGGAGATCCACCCGTGTGTCGTTTGCGGTCATGCTTTCTCCAGGTAGTGGTCTGCCTTTTTGCTGCTTTTTTAAGGCCCTGCATCCTGCGTGCTGAGATAGGCCTCACCAGCCAGCCAGAGCCCCTCGGCTACCCCTCCTCCGTCGGTGACGAAGCTGACGCTGACGCCGAAGCGGCGGCCGGGAGCATCTGGCCCCCGACCAAACCGGCCGATGCTCCGCAGGTACCTGCCGGTTTCGATCCCGTCCGCAGCCCCGGCTACTCCGAATTTCCCGGAGATCTGCTGTCCTGGTTCAAGGAGCCCGCACCAGCCTCTTGTTGTGACCGCAATCTGGTCGATCGACGGTGGATGGGTCCCGGCGAGCTTGCCTATCACAAGTCGCCAAACCATCGGCCCTGCACCCGCGACTACACCCGGGTCTTCCGCACCGAGTTTCCCGGCCGACTCTGGTTCTCAGCTGAATATCTCGTCTGGGCAACTACAGGACAGTCAGTCCCGCCGCTGGTCTCCAGCAGTCCGCTGGGCACCGCCGATAGCAGCATCGGCGTCGTCGGAGAACCAACCACATCGATCCTGTTCGGTGGTTCAGAGTTCACCGGACCGATGCGGTCGGGAGCACGGCTGACTGCCGGCTTCTGGTTCACGCCCCAGCAGGAAACAGGCATAGAAGCAAACTGGACCGGACTGGCGATTGCTGAGGAGAGCCTGGCTCTGACGTCCACTGGCGGTGATCCGTGGCTCGCCCGGCCCTATGTCAATGCCAGCAGCGGCCAGCCAGCCGCTGTTGTCGTGCCAGGCTCGGCGACGATTCCTGCTGACCCATCGCTGGTTGAGCAGGCGGTCGCTGCCCACATGCGAACCCAATTCGGGAGCGTCGATGTGCTCTACCGCAAGAATCTCCTCAGTGGTGAAGACTTCCATCGCCGCTACCTCGTCGGTGGTTTTCGCTACCTCATGCTCGATGATGAACTCGCTGTCAGTTCGTCAACGTCCGTTGCCACCGGCACCCCGGGTGGCTATCCGATCGCCGAGTCCACCGCCACCGACTCATTCCGGACGCTCTCGCAGTTCTATGGCGGCGAACTCGGTCTGATCGAAAAATGGTGGCACCACCGCTGGTCACTGCAGGTACTCGGTAAGGTTGGCCTTGGGGCGAGCACGATCGGCACCGCAATCGCTGGTTCGACGACGACGACTGAAACCATCAGCTCAGGTAGCACCACGGTCACCGGCTCCTACCCCGGCGGCGTGTTGGCCCAACCAACCAACCCGGGCAACGATCGGTCCTTCTTTGCTGCCGTCGGTGAATTCGGTGTCACTGCAGACTACGCCATCTGGTCGCAGTTCCGGCTTTCAGTCGGCTATTCGCTGATCTATTGGAGCACCGTGGGACGGGCGGCTGCCCAGATCGACACTAGTGTCAACCCGTCGCAGTTCAGTGGCGGCACGCTCTCAGGCCCAGTTGCACCAGCCTTCAACCTCTGGACCACCAGCTTCTGGGCCCAAGGAGTCAACGCTGGTCTTGAGTACCAGTTCTGAGAAAAAGCCGGCCGCTACGAATCAGTTGGCAGACTGGCCATGAGCCCGCAGCTTGGCCACGACATCACGGCCCAGAATGCCGCGGATCTTGAAGGCGAGCCCCGGCTTCTTCTCAAGCAGTTCGTTGAGACTCTCCTGCGACCAGGCCAGCACCCGGCTCGGCTCAGTGGCCACCACATCGGCAGTCGCCTTTTCACCACTGATAAAACTCATCTCACCAACAAACTGCCCTGGCTCAAGCCGAGCAAGCACGCCGACGACTGTCCGTACCTCAAGGGCTCCCTGCCAAAGCACCTGCATGTCATGCACAACGGTGTCACGGTGCACAATCGTGCTGCCCGGATCAATCTCGCGCCACTGGCCCAGCTTGACGAGCCGGCGAAACTCGCCGGGTGTCAACTCGGAAAAGACCTGCTCGTACAGTTCCTGCTCAGGACCAGCCAGCCGCCGCGGCCGCCGCTCCCGCAGCAGGATGCCAATCTGGACCGCGTTCACTGTCATGAACAGCACGTTCCAGGCGATCGGCGCCCAAAGGATGTGATCGCTGCACTGGCAATAGAAGGGCACCAGGGACATGCCCGCCAGAATCGTCAGCACCCGCAGCCAGAGGATGTCGCGAACGAGGTACGAGCAGAGGTAGAGCCCGTTGGCGACATGCACCATGTCGCCGACGCAGGGGCACCAGATCACCGATCCCAACACCATTGCCGCTGCCATTCCACCCCCGCTGTCAGCTACACCGTTTCTTGGTGATCGCCGATTTCTCATCGGCCTCCGTCACCTCTTTTTCGTCACCCGCCACCTCAAACCTCCAACCGTCAATCACCGTCCCCTCTGTTTTCAGGTGCGACAGCAGAAAGAACAGCCGGCGGCGGGCGTCGCCCTCGGGGCCTTCCGGAATCTCGGCAAACCGGTCCCGCAGGTAGTACGGGGCCCAGGCCTGTGAATAGAGCGTTGCCTTGAGCTTCAGTTTCTTGCAGTCAAAGCACTCTGGCAGCGTCACCCGGTAGCTGACAATGTCACTGCCCGAACCGTCGGCATACTGCGGATCGTCTCCCACCCCATGTGGATGGGTCGCCGCAACGAAAGCAGCCGGCATGGCCGGGTCGGGCCCCGTGGCCGACCAGCCCCGGGGCAACAGTCGGTTGTCCTTCACATCCTGGGCCCGGTGCAAAAAGCTCGTCGTGAACCGGCCAGTGGCATCGCAGGTCAGCTCTTCGTAAACCTGCACCTGCTCGGGACTGGTGACCACCCGGTGATGAGGCTGATAGGCCTGACCGGTGCGACCCTCCCGCTTGAGTGCTCCAAAGAACTCTGACGGCAGCACCCGGCCGTCCCCGCCGACCAGCACACCGGCGGCATTGGTCTGGCCCGACGCCCAGATGATCCGGTCGTGGCCATGGGTGCTGTCGATCAACAGGAACTCGACCCAAAGCCGACGGAAGCCGACGCCGCTGGGCAGCCGATGGCCGGTAAGGTTGGTCACCTTGACGTCGGCGGCAATGGTCTGGCCCGCGGTCTCGACGTTCATGATCTCGACCGTGGCGGTGTGCTTCCGGGCGTTCTGGACATAGTTGTCGATCGCAAAGTGCACACCCTCAACGCCGGTCTCATAGTCGGGCATCCGCACACCGAGGACGTCACCAAACTGACGGAAGGCCTCCAGCAAAAAAACGTTGAGCCCCTGGAAGGTGTGCCGGCGATAGCCCTCCTTGCGGAAGGCGACCCGGTGCTCGTCGGTCGGAATCTTGTTGTCGACCTCGGGATAGTCCTGATCCTGCAGCACGGCGATCTTGGTGGCTATCTGGTCGATTGCCACCTCGCCGTCGGGGCTTTCATACCCGGTTGGCATGTGGCAGTCCTGGCAGCTGCGGGACTGTTCGGTGCGGCCAAACTCATCTTGAAAGTCGCTGTTGAGCCACTCGAGATACGTCGCCTGCTCAATCCGGTGCATGAAGCCCTTGAAGTTCGGGTTCTTTTCGGAGTCCAGCAGTTGGGCAAGCTGCTCCCGCGGTGGCTGCTCGGCGCCAACAGGTGGCTTGCCCAGCGGCCAGTCGACCACCGGCAGGTTGATCACATGGCAGGTGCCACACATTCGCGACGACTTGATATACGGGTTGTGTTTGGGAATCGCCCCAAGGGTTGTCTGCATCGGCTTGGTGACAACGTCTTTGAAAGGGCCGTAGAGCTCGCTGGCCGGGCCCACCTTGAACTGGCCGGTAATTGAGCTGCCGAGAAATCCTGCGAGATCCAGTCCGTCATCGACCATGGCATGGCAGACGGTGCAGCTGATGCCGTCGCGGGCCAGCCCACCATATTTATGATGGGGATCGGCCGGATCCTTTAACTGAAACCAGTCCCGCTGAAAGTTGGCAGCCGTTGACCAGGAGGCGTCGCCAACCCCTCGGTCAAAGTCATGCTGTCGCTTCCCCATCGCTCCGTGGCACCGGAGGCAGGTGTTCACGACCTGGTCACCGTAGGCCCGCGCCTTCTCAGCGGGCAGTTCACGACCAAGCTGAGACAGTTCGCTTTCCAGCTGGGCATGAAAGACCGGGTCGCGGCCGGCCAGCCCCATCGGTGACCACCGCCACTCGCCGTAAGGCGAGACATTCAGCCCACCCCGCTTGGTCTCAAGGAACATTACGGGCCCTGACGAATGCCGGCCGGTTGCCCCGCTGTGACACATGAGACACTGGTCCGACGTGACAAACCGCTGCGGCCCGCTGCCGCTGGAGGCAACATGGTCGTGCGACTCCGGCGGAAACTTCTGAACCTCCGGATAGGTCACATGCCGGGCCGGTGCGTAGGTATGCAGAAAGGCGAAGTTGGGGCGGGCGGGACCCGGTGCCTGCGGGGCCACCAGCGACGGCGGGTCGGGGTCGTGTCGGAAGTCGTAGGGCTGAAGGGCGGTTGGAATCTCTCGCCAGGTGGTGTCGGTGTAAAACCGCAGCGGCTCACCGGGAAAGCCGGTGATGTTCCGCAGCGACGCAAAGGTGCCCCCCTCCTCTGCCACCGAGTGGCAACGAACGCAGGCCAGCACCACCCCTGCCTG